>NZ_JBHTJA010000271.1:0-537 GCF_042675525.1 Actinomadura sediminis | reverse complement strand
CGAGCGCGGCCCGGTGCACCAGCAGCCCCAGCGGGATCCCGGCCGCCGCCGCGACGGACGCCGGGAGGAGCTGCGCGGCGGCCAGCCCGGACGCGACCTGCCGGGGCGTCGCGCCGACCGCGCGGGCGAGCGCGGCGGTGCGGGCGGTGTCGAGCGCGGTCGTCCAGGCGGTGAGGACGGCGTTGACGGCGGCGAGGAGCAGCAGCGCCAGCGACAGCACCAGCATGATCTGCCCGACCCGCTCCGTCACCGGGTTCCCGGCGCCCGGCACGAACGCGGGGCCGGCGGCGCCCGCGTCCTCGGCGCCGACCTGCCGCCGCATGGCGAGCGCCGCGACCAGCATCGCGGCGGTGACCGCGGTGCTCGCGGCGGCGAGGAGCGTGCGGCGGGGGCGCCGCGCGGCGATCCGCACGCCCAGCAGCAGCGGGACGGGCAGGCCCGCGGACAGCCCGACCAGCCGGGGACGGCGCCCCGGGCCGCGCACCGGTTCGTGCAGCGCGCGCGCCGTCCGGACGCGGGCGCCGCGCAGCGCCGGGA
>NZ_JBHTJA010000270.1:0-489 GCF_042675525.1 Actinomadura sediminis | reverse complement strand
GGCGCGCCGGCCGCGCAGCAGGACGGTCGGGACGTGCCCGGCCGGCGCCCAGGTGAGCAGGCGCGGTCCGGGACGGTACCGGGCCGCGACGGCGCTCGCCGTGCGCGGCGGCGCGGCACCGCGAGGGGCGCCGCCCGTGCCCGCCAGGGTCTCGCCGAGCAGGCCGAGCATCACGCCGGGGGACGCGCCGGTGCGAGCGAGGCCGCCGAGGGCGCCGAGCAGCCGCGCCATCGCGGCGGCGGCCGCGGGACCGTGCCCCGACACGTCCCCGACGGCGAGCAGCACCTCGTCCCCGGCGAGCGCCGCCGCCTCGTACCAGTCGCCCCCGACCCGGTTCTCGTCGCGCGCCGGCAGGTACCGGACGGCGACGCGCAGGCCGGGCAGGTCGCGGACGCCGCCGGGCAGCGGCAGCACCGCTCGCTGCAGCCCGACGGCGACCCGGCGCTCCCCGGCGGCCCGCCGGCGCCGCCGGTCGGCGGCGGCCGCCTC
>NZ_JBHTJA010000269.1:0-542 GCF_042675525.1 Actinomadura sediminis | reverse complement strand
CAGGCTCCCACGTCCTTCATCGGCTCCTGATGCCAAGGCATCCACCGTATGCCCTTAAAAACTTGAACACACAAAACGATCAAAACAAATCGCAGATGAGATCAAAACTCAAACGAGTCCAGATCTCACCAGAGATGCTCGCGTCCACTGTGCAGTTCTCAATAAACAACCGGGCCCACCAGGCCACAACCCCGGTAAGAGGCTGCGGAACCTGATCCCGCGATCCAGAAGAAACGTGTCCGTTTCCTCAGGACCCAACAGCGTGCCCACCAGACCGTGCACCCGGACTCGTCGTTCCCACTCCCCGAAGGGCGGTACTAGCCGAGCCGCACACACGACCCGATGAATAACCAGTGCTCCACATCTATGAGCAGCCACCTGACGAACATTCGCCGTCAACAGCGGCCACCGACCATCGCACCCCACCGAAGCGGAATCAACGACGGCCAGTCGATGCTCCTTAGAAAGGAGGTGATCCAGCCGCACCTTCCGGTACGGCTACCTTGTTACGACTTCGTCCCAATCGCCGGCCCCACCTTCGA
>NZ_JBHTJA010000268.1:0-546 GCF_042675525.1 Actinomadura sediminis | reverse complement strand
AATACCCCGACGCCCGCATCATCTTCGTCGACACCGAACAGTCCAACTGGACCTACGACCCCGTGCGCGGCCAGTACTACTGGCACCGGTTCTTCTCCCACCAGCCCGACCTCAACTACGACAACCCCGCGGTTCAGGACGCGATGCTGGAGAACCTTCGGTTCTGGCTCGACCTCGGCATCGACGGCTTCCGCCTCGACGCCGTCCCCTACCTTTACGCCCGCGAGGGCACGAACTGCGAGAACCTCCCCGAGACGCACGCCTACCTCAAACGCGTCCGCGCCGAGGTCGACCGCCTCTACCCCGACCGCGTCCTGCTCGCCGAGGCCAACCAATGGCCGGCGGACGTCGTCGAGTACTTCGGCGACCCCGTCACCGGGGGCGACGAATGCCACATGGCGTTCCATTTCCCCGTCATGCCGCGCATCTTCATGGCCGTCCGGCGGGAACAGCGCTACCCGATCTCGGAGATCATGGCGCAGACGCCGAAGATCCCCGAGAACTGCCAGTGGGGCATCTTCCTGCGCAACCACGACGAGCTGACGC
>NZ_JBHTJA010000267.1:0-546 GCF_042675525.1 Actinomadura sediminis | reverse complement strand
AATACCCCGACGCCCGCATCATCTTCGTCGACACCGAACAGTCCAACTGGACCTACGACCCCGTGCGCGGCCAGTACTACTGGCACCGGTTCTTCTCGCACCAGCCCGACCTCAATTATGACAACCCGGCCGTCCAGGACGCGATGCTCGAAGTCCTGCGGTTCTGGCTCGACCTCGGTATCGACGGCTTCCGCCTCGACGCCGTCCCCTACCTTTACGAGCGGGAGGGCACGAACTGCGAGAACCTCCCGGAAACGCACGCCTACCTCAAACGCGTCCGCGCCGAGGTCGACCGCCTTTACCCCGACCGCGTTCTTCTCGCCGAGGCCAACCAATGGCCGGCGGACGTCGTGCAATACTTCGGCGATCCGGGCGCGGGCGGCGACGAGTGCCACATGGCGTTCCATTTCCCCGTCATGCCGCGGATCTTCATGGCGGTGCGCCGCGAGCAGCGCTACCCGATCTCGGAGATCATGGCGCAGACGCCGAAGATCCCCGAGAACTGCCAGTGGGGCATCTTCCTGCGCAACCACGACGAGCTGACGC
>NZ_JBHTJA010000266.1:0-554 GCF_042675525.1 Actinomadura sediminis | reverse complement strand
CGGCGTCCGGCTGCTCGCCGCGCTCGGCGGCCCGCTGCTGGGCGCCGCCGCGATGGCCGCCGCCGACCTGCCCGCGGCCCGCCTGGCGATCACCGACCCGCGGCGGTGGAGCACCGCCGACTGGGCCGCCGACGCGATCCCGCACCTGGCCTACGGCATGACGACCCACGCCGCCCTCGCCGCGGCGTTCCGGGCCGACGAACACGACCGCCGCCACGTCGACCCCCGGCCCGCACGCCGCCCCGCCCTGCTGCGCGCCGCGGCCCTCGGCGCCGCCACGGGCTGCCGCAGCACCGCCGGGCTCACCGTGCTCGCCCTGCGGTGCAGGCGCACCGACCCCGGCCCCGCGCGGCTCCTCGCCCGTCCCGGCGTCCGCGCCCTGCACACCCTCATGGCCGCCGGCGAACTCGCCCTCGACAAGCACCCCGCCGTGCCCGGCCGCGACGCGCCGCAGGGCATGATCCCCCGCGTCCTGCTCGCCGCCGCCGCGGCCCGCGACGCCGCCCGGCGCGACCGCACCGAGTACGGGCCGCCCGCCCTGGTCGCCGCGGCGG
>NZ_JBHTJA010000265.1:0-559 GCF_042675525.1 Actinomadura sediminis | reverse complement strand
CAGGCTCCCACGTCCTTCATCGGCTCCTGATGCCAAGGCATCCACCGTATGCCCTTAAAAACTTGAACACACAAAACGATCAAAACAAATCGCAGATAAACAACAACACCCAAGAAACCGAAGTTCCTCACGCATCGTCGTCTACCAGAGATGCTCGCGTCCACTGTGCAGTTCTCAATAAACAACCGGGCCCACCAGGCCGTGACCCTGTGAAGGATCACGGGACCTGATCCCGCAGTCCGAAGAAACGTGTCCGTTTCCTCAGGACCCAACAGCGTGTCCAGCTCCCCACCCGCCCGCGACCGCCGTTCCCACTCCCCCAAAAAAAGGGGGCGGTACTAGCCGGCTCGCACGAGCGGCGAGCTGAATAACCAGTGCTCCACATCTATGAGCAGCCACCCGGCGAACATGCGCCGCCGATGATGGCCACCGACCCGGACACCTGCAAGCAGGCCGATCCGAGCCAGTCGATGCTCCTTAGAAAGGAGGTGATCCAGCCGCACCTTCCGGTACGGCTACCTTGTTACGACTTCGTCCCAATCGCCGGCCCCACCTTCGA
>NZ_JBHTJA010000264.1:0-572 GCF_042675525.1 Actinomadura sediminis | reverse complement strand
CGACCAGCAGGTGCAGTTGCGGGGGTTCCGGATCGAGCTCGGCGAGGTCGAGGCGGCCCTCACCCGTCACGAGGACGTCCGGGACGCGGCCGTCGCCGTCCGCGACGAACGTCTGGTCGCGTACGTGGTCGCCTCAGGTGTCGATGTTTCCGAGCTGCGCCGGTTCGTCGGCAGGCGGCTGCCGGAGTACATGGTCCCGGCCGTGGTCGTCGAGCTCGACGCCCTGCCTCTGACGGTGAACGGCAAGCTCGACCGCAAGGCGCTGCCCGAGCCGGTGTTGTCGTCCAAGGTCTCCTCCCGCACGCCGTCCACCCCCGAGGAGGAGACGCTCGCCCGGTTGTTCGCGGAGGTTCTCAACCTGGAACGGGTGGGGGTGGACGACGGGTTCTTCGACCTCGGCGGGGATTCGATCATCGCGATCCAGCTCGTGTCCCGGGCCCGCCAGAACGGCCTGGTGATCAGTCCTCGGGAGGTGTTCCAGCACCAGACCGTCGAGGAGCTGGCCGCCGTCGCGCGTCCGGTCGGGGAGGACGAGCGGGTCGAGGCCGAACCGCCCGGCGCCGGAATCGGGC
>NZ_JBHTJA010000263.1:0-623 GCF_042675525.1 Actinomadura sediminis | reverse complement strand
GCCACCGCGGCCATGATCGCCGCGACGGCGGGCGCGGTGCGGGCCCGGTTGCGGGCGCCGTCCCGGACGGCGAGCCGCAGCGGCACCGGCAGCCGCCCGGCGACGCGCCCGGTCGCCCCGACCAGCCAAGGCGTGATCATGACGGTGCCGATGACGATCCCGGCCGCGCCGAAGGCGGCGCCGAACTCGTGCAGGCTCCGCAGACCGAACAGGCAGCAGAGCACCCCGGCGGCGACCGGCACGGTGCCCGCGAGCGCCCATCCGCGGCCGCTCCGGGCGGCGCCGGGCTCCCGGCGCCCGGCGAGCACGGAGACGACGTCCGTCCGCGCGGCCCGCCGGGCGGGGACGTACGCCGCGGCGAGGCCGCTGACCGCGCCGAGCAGGACGGTCGCGGCCGCCACCGCCCAGGGCACCTCGAACGGCCCCGGCTGCGCGTCCGTCCCCGCCCGCATGACCGCGGTGGTCGCGGCCCCGGCGGCGATCCCAATCGGCAGGCCCGCCAGCGCGCCCGCGCCGCCCAGCAGCAGACCACCGGCGAGCACCACCGCCCGCAGATGCCGGGGCCCGCCGCCCGCGACCGCCACCAGCGCGAGCAGACGCCGCCGCCTGCGGACATCGACCGC
>NZ_JBHTJA010000262.1:0-659 GCF_042675525.1 Actinomadura sediminis | reverse complement strand
GGACGCGCCCGGCGCCGCCGAGGGCGCCGCCGAGCTCGCCGACCTCGGCGCGGACGCCCGCATCGTCGCCTGCGACGCGGCGGACCGGGACGCCGCCGCGCGGCTGCTCGCCGGGATCCCCGCCGACCGGCCGCTCACCGCCGTCGTGCACGCCGCCGGGGTCCTGGACGACGGGGTGCTCGGCTCGCTGACCCCCGAACGGCTGTCGCGGGCACTGCGGCCGAAGGCCGACGCCGGCTGGCACCTGCACGAGCTGACGGCGGACCGGCCCGGTGTCGACCTCGTCCTGTTCTCCTCGGCCGCCAACGTGCTCGGCGCCGAGGGCCAGGGCAACTACGCCGCCGCCAACGCCTTCCTCGACGGCCTCGCCCGGCTGCGCCGCGCCGCCGGGCTGCCCGCCGCCTCGCTCGCCTGGGGGCTGTGGGAGGCGGCGAGCGGCATGACCGGGCACCTGGACGACGCCGACCTGGCGCGGCTCGCGCGCGCGGGCGTCCGCGCCCTGCCCACGGGCACCGCCCTGGCGCTGTTCGACCGCGCCCGGTCGCTGGACGAACCCGTCCCGCTGCCGATCGCGCTCGACCCCGCCGCGCTCGCGGCGCGGTACGGCGACGGCCTCCCGCCGCTGCTCCGCGACCTCGTCCGCGTCCCCGCCCGCCGGA
>NZ_JBHTJA010000261.1:0-682 GCF_042675525.1 Actinomadura sediminis | reverse complement strand
GGGGGTGCCGGTCGGCCCGGGCGACCTCGCGGACGCGGCGGCCGGATGCGTCCGGCGCGGCGCCCGTGATCTCGCGGCGGCGCTCGCGGCCTGCCCCGGCGGTCTCCGCGGCGCGCTCGTCGACGGCGTCCTCGCCGGTCTCGCGGACGCGGACGGCCACCGCCTCGAGCCGGAGCTGTGCGACGCGCTCTACGAGCACCTCGATCGTCTGCGCGGCGTCCCGCGCACGGCCGTCCCCGTCCTGGCGTCGGTGGGCCGCCGCGACCCCGCCCGCCGCCCGGCGGTCACCGCCGAACTCCTGGGTCTGGCCGCCCGTGCCGGCTCGCTCCCGGACGGGGAGCGTCCGGGAGGTCCCGAGGGCCCGGCGCACGCACGGCGCGAACCCGGTGCGGCGACGGGCGTCACGGGGTTGGAGGCGGCGCTCGGGGAGGTGTGGGTCTCGCCGCCGTCCGTGGCGGAGTGCACGGACCTGCTGGACGCGCACGGGAGCGCGGTCGGCGCGTACGAGGCGCTGGCCGCGCTGCCGTGCCGGACGTTCGGGCGGCTCGCGGAGGACGCCTTCACCGACGCCGGGGTACTGCGGCTCGCGGCGCGGGTCGAGGCGGTCCTGCCGGGCGGGGCGGCGGCGCGGGACGCGGCGGCCGTGCGGGCGCACGCGGACGCGGTCACCGCCGACCGGCCG
>NZ_JBHTJA010000260.1:0-703 GCF_042675525.1 Actinomadura sediminis | reverse complement strand
GAACTCGCTCTCCCTGCGGTGGCCGCGCATCGGGCCAACCGCGAGGGCGAGCACCAGCAGCGCCGACGCGAGCACGACGATCCGCGTCACGTGCGTGACGGGGTCGAGCATGAACGCGCCGAACGTCATCGTGTCCGGCCGCGCGGCGGCGCCCACCGCCGCCACGAGCCCGGCGGCGAGCGCGGACGCGCACAGGACCGCGACGATCCACTGCCGGGCCCGCGGCAGGAACGACCCGGTCAGCAGGCCGATCACGACACCGGAGAGCAGGCACAGCTCCGGCAGGAGGTCCGCCGGGTTCTCCCTCATCATCGCGCCACCAGGGAGACCACGACGGCTGAGAACGGTTCGATGACGTCCAGCAGGAACCGGGGCGCCACGCCGATGAGCACCGACAGCGCCAGCAGCGGCGCGACCGCGGCGATCTCGCTTCGGCGGGCGTCGACGACCTGTGCGGTGAGCTCACCGGGTCCACCGAGGACGGTTCGGTGCAGCAGGCGCAGGAACAGCGCCGCCGTGATGAGGATGCCGAGGATCGCCAGGGCGCCGACCACGACGATCGCGGTGCCGCCGCTGCCGATGACCCCGGTGAAGATCTGGAACTCCGCGATGAAACCCGAGAGGCCGGGCAGTCCGAGGGAGGCGAACGCGCCGAGGGCCACGAGTCCGGAGAAGATCGGGGCCACCGCGGCGGTGCCGCCGA
>NZ_JBHTJA010000259.1:0-718 GCF_042675525.1 Actinomadura sediminis | reverse complement strand
CGGGCGGCGACCCCGCGCCCGGCCTGGGCGGTCCCGCCGGCAGCGGCTCGCACCCGATGGTCGGCGGCACCGGCCCGCTGCGCCCGCTGCGCGGCGCCACCGGCCCCCAGCCGACGATGAACGACTCCGGGCCGCTCGGCCCCGTGCGCGGTACCGGCGCGCACGCCGCCCGTCCCGGCACCGGCCCGCTCCCGCGCGTTCCCGAGGACGGGCGGACGTCCTCGCACCCGTCCGAACGGCCCACCGAGGAATGGCGCCCGGACGAGTCGGAGCCGCTCCGGCGGCCCGGGGAGCTTCCGGTGCGGCGGCCGGGCGCCCAGTTGCCCGGACGCCCCGCCGGCGACGGCGGCTCGAACGGCCTGTTCGAGCCGCGCAACGAGCAGCCCGCCGACCCGCCCGCGGAACACCGCGACCGGCGACCGGACGAGCCGGGACACGACGGCGCCGGCCTTCCGGGCGGGCCCGAGCCGGTCGTGCCCGAGGCGCAGCCGATGGTGCCCGAGCCCCGGCCGGCGCGCCACATCCCCTGGGAGACGGGCCCGCTCGACCAGCTCGGCGACCAGTTCGGCGGCCCGGCGGACGCCACGATCACCGACGGCTCCCTGAACGGCGCGGCGCACGGCGGCGAATCCGGCCGGGCCGGCGCCGGCTGGGGCGAGCCCGCCGACACCGCGTGGGGCGAGCCCGCCGGCCGGGCCCCCGCGGAGCCCGCGCGGCC
>NZ_JBHTJA010000258.1:0-734 GCF_042675525.1 Actinomadura sediminis | reverse complement strand
CCCCGCGAGCCGCTCCGGGGCGCCGCGCAGCGCCGCCTTGAACCGGACGCCGCGCGCGTGCGCGGTGGCGGCGGCGAGCGCCGCCACCACCAGCGCCGTGATCGCGTTCGTGTCGAAGCCGCCCGGCACGGCGAACAGCGTGGAGGCGACCAGCAGCCCGCCCAGGATCGTCAGCACCCCGGTCGCGTCGAACCAGCGCCGCAGCAGCCGCTCGGCCGGGGCCGTCGCGCCCGGCGCGGACGGCATGAGCAGCGCCGCCGCGATGTAGAGGACGACGCCCTGGCCCTGCGCGAAGGCGAGGACTCCGAACGCCACCCGGTACACCACCGGGTCGATGCCGGTGTACCGGCCGAGGCCGCCGCAGGCGCCGGTGAGCACGCGGCTCGCGTCGTCCCGGGCCAGCCGCGGATAGTCTCCGCCCGCGGCGGTGGCGCCCGTCGCGGCGGCGCGTCCGCCGCCGGTGTCGTTCGTGTCCTCGACCATGGCACCCATCGTGACGTGCGGCGCGGCACGCGCGGTATCGGGGACGTCCCTGAATCCGACCCTGAGGCAAACCGGGGGGACGTCCCGGATGCGCCGCTCCGCGGGCCCGTGTGACGATCGTCGGCGTGTGGGAACGGTGCAGGCGATGAACGAGGCCGCGGGCGCGACGGCCGGTGCGGCGGGCGGCCCCGCGGGGCCGCGGGGCCCGGTGGGCACCGGCGGGCCGGGGCGTCCGGCGGGGGCGGGCGCCC
>NZ_JBHTJA010000257.1:0-742 GCF_042675525.1 Actinomadura sediminis | reverse complement strand
CGCCGCGTGGCGCGTCGGCCGCCTCCGCGCCGAGCTCCCCGCCCTCGCGGCGGGCACCGCCGCCCGCGTCGACGCCGACCTCGCCGCCGTCCCGCCGCTGCCGGACCTGACCGACGCCGAACTGGCCGCCGCGCTCCACTGGACCCGCGCGACCCTCACCGCCCTGCACGGCCTCGAGGCCCTCGCCGGGACGATCGCGGGCGGCGGCGGACCGGGCGGCGCGACGGCCGCCGCCCACGGCCTGGCCGCACTGTCCCGGGGCCGCGCCCGGGGCCACGACGACGCCCGCATCATCGCGACCGCCCCGGACGTCCTCACCCTCACCCCGCCCGCGATATGCCCCGCCCGCCCCCTCCCCCCGACGGCCCCGAGCGCGCGGCCCGAAGCCGTCCGGAACCCCGGCGTCCGTCCGGACGGCTCCGGCGCGCGGGCCGAGGGCGGGGGGTTGCCGGCTCGGGAGGAGCTGCGGCTCCGGATCCGGTGGGTGCAGGAGCTGGGGGCCCGGGTCGCGTGGACGGCGGGGGTCCGGCTCGCGGAGGGCGGGGCGCTCGCGCGGGCGGAGCTGGTGCGGGCGTTGCGGCTGGAGGAGCTGGTGGCGGCGCTCTACGGCGGGGCGCTGCCGGCGGACCTGGAGCGGCGCCCGGCGCCGCCGCGGACGGCTCCGCTGCCGGCGGCGTTCCGGCTGGCCGGGGAGCGGATCGTCGCGGAGGCGGCGCCGCCGGGGGACGGGGCGCGGCCCGCG
>NZ_JBHTJA010000256.1:0-815 GCF_042675525.1 Actinomadura sediminis | reverse complement strand
GCCGCGGGCTGGACGAGCAGCCCGGCGGCGACCATCGTGATCGCGCAGCCGTACGGGCTGCCGGTCGCCGCGTCCCGGGTGGCGGCGAGGGCGAGGCCGAGCAGCGCGGCGACCATGGTCCCCGCGACGACGAGCCGCGCGCCGGGCGACCAGCCGTGCGCGGCGACGACCGCCAGCAACGCGAACGCGGCGCACGGCGCGAACGGCAGGAGCAGCCCGCCGCGCTCGGCCTGCCGGGGCGGCGGCAGCGGCGACGGCGTGCGCCCGGCGGCGACGCGGTACGCGAGGACGGCGGCGAGCGCGGCGGCGGCGGGCCATGTCCAGGGCGCGAGGGCCGCGCGCCAGTCGCGTCCGGTCCCCGCGGGGTCGTCGCCGGGCGGCTGCGGGACGGCGCCCAGCACCAGCGGCGTCGCGGCCAGCAGCGCGTCCGCGAGCAGCCCCGCCCACACGGTCGTCATGGCGCGGCCGCCCCGTTCCCGGGCCAGGACGAGCGCCGCCGGGAGCGCGATGCCCGCCCCTGCGCCCTGCAGCGCGCGGCCCGTCCCGGCCGATGGCACCGAGTCGACCGCCCGGGCCGCGCCGAGCGCCGCCAGGAGCGTCAGCAGGCCCGCGGCGAGCACCGTCCAGGCGGGCAGGCGGCGGGCGGCGAGCGCCGCGAGCGGCACCGTGAGCACCAGCGCGGGCAGGGCGAGCCCGGTGGCGCGCAGCAGCCCCGCGACGTCCGCGGCGTTCCCGCCGTCCAGGCCGAGGGCGTCCGCGGCGTCCGGGACGACCCCGGCGGTGGCGTCGGGCACCGTCAGCGCGCTCGCGGGGAC
>NZ_JBHTJA010000255.1:0-903 GCF_042675525.1 Actinomadura sediminis | reverse complement strand
CGGCACCGCCGAGGTCGCCGCGGCGGCGGGCGCCCGCGTGCTGCGGCTGCCGGGCAACCGCGGCGCCGCCGCCCGCAACGCCGGCGCGGTCGAGGCCGCCACCCGCTACGTGGCGTTCGCCGACGACGATTCCTGGTGGGCGCCCGGGTCGCTCGCCCGGGCCGTCGAGATCCTCGACGCGCATCCCCGCGTCGCGCTGCTCGCGGCGCGGGTGCTCGTCGGCGCGGAGGAACGGCTCGAGCCGGTGTCGGAGGAGATGGCCGCCGCGCCCCTCGGCCGCCCGGACGGGCTGCCGGGCCCCGCGATCCTCGGCTTCCTCGCCTGCTCGGTCATCGTGCGGCGCGACGCGTTCCTCGACGTCGGCGGCTTCTCCGACGTCCTGCACTTCGCGGGCGAGGAGGAACTGCTCGCCCTCGACCTGGCCGCCGCGGGCTGGGGGATGGCGTACGTGCCCGAGCTCGTCGTCCACCACCACCCGTCGCGGACGGGCCGGGACCCGGCCGGGCGGCGCCGCCGGGAGGTCCGCAACCGGCTGCTCACGACGTGGCTGCGGCGGCCGCTGCCGGTTCTGGCCCGCACCGCCGCGTCCGCGCTGCGGACCGCGGACGGCCGTGCCGGGCTCGCCGCCGCCGTCCGGGTCCTGCCCCGCGTGCTGCGCGACCGCCGTCCCCTCCCGCCCGAGGTCGAGGCCGACCGCGCGCGGCTCGCGGGCTACTGAGCCCCGGCGCTCGCGGGCCACCGGGCGTCGGCGGCTCCGCCGGCCGTCCCGACGGGTCAGGGGCGGGCGCGGCGGGCGATGACGACCCGGTCGATCGCGGCGAAGACGGCGGCGCCCGCGCACAGCACCGCCGCGCCCGTGTCCCCGTCGCCGCCGCACGCGGCCGCGGTCACCGCGAAGACGAT
>NZ_JBHTJA010000254.1:0-944 GCF_042675525.1 Actinomadura sediminis | reverse complement strand
GGGCCCCGACGCCGTCGCCGCGGCCTCGGACCCGGCCGCCCTCGCCGCGCTCGCCCGCGAACCGGGCGTCGCCGCGGCGGGCCGCCCCTTCCCGACCCTCTCGACCACGCTGCGGACCGGGGACGCCGAGGTCACGGCGGTCGTCCACGGCCGGGACGCCGGACCCGCCCGCATCGACCGCCCGCACGTGACGGACGGCCGCTGGGCGGCGCCCGGGACGGTCGTGGTGGAGCGGGCGTTCGCCGCGGCGCTGGGCGTCCGGCCGGGCGACGCGATCGTCGTCGGGGGCCGCCGCCTGCCCGTCGCGGGGATCGCCGTCACGACCGTCCGCGCCCCCTACCCGTCGTCCGCCCCCGGCCTCGTCTGGACGACCCGCGCCGACGCGGCCCGGCTGGACGCGCGGGAGCGGAGCTGGACGATGCCGCTGCGGCTGACCGACCCCGCCGCCGCGCCCGCGTTCGCCGCCCGGCACCGCTGCCCGGCGCCCGGGGCGGAGCCCCGCGGCGGCGGAGGGCGAGCGGCGGCCTCCCCGGGGGGATGCGGCGGGCCGGCCTCCCAGGTCACGCGCGTGGTGGCGGCGCAGGACATCGCCGCGTACGCGACCGCGGAGCTGCGGCTCGCCGACCGGGCGCTGCTCGGCGGGACGTGGGCGCTGGCGATCCTCGCCGGGCTGTGCGTCGCGCTGCTGGTCGGCGGGCGGCTCGCCGAGCAGGGCCGCCGGGTCGGGCTGCTGAAGGCGGCCGGGGCGACGCCCGCGCAGGTCGGCGCCGTCCTGCTGGCCGAGCACCTGGTGAGCGCGCTCGCGGCCGGGGCCGCCGGGCTCCTCGCGGGCTGGGCCGCGTCGCCCCTGCTGACCGGCCCGAACGCGGGCCTGCTCGGCGGCGCGCCCGCGCCCGTCCCGACGCCGGGCGTGATCGCGGCCGTGCTCGCCGCGTCGCTCGCGG
>NZ_JBHTJA010000253.1:0-1035 GCF_042675525.1 Actinomadura sediminis | reverse complement strand
CCTGCCTTGAACAGCAGGCCCGCGAGCAGGAGCACCACGCCGACCATGACCGGGCCCTCCGGTGCCGAGCCGAGTTCCGTGCGCAGCACCTCGTAGGCCGTCCCGCGGCCGAGCCCGTAAAGGAGCGTGACGCCGACGAGCATGAGGATGCCGAGGAATGCGCCCATGAGGAAGTACTTGAGCGCCGCCTCGGTGCCGTGTGCGTCCTTCCCGAAGCCGGCGAGGGCGTACCCCGGGATGCTGGCGAGCAGGTACGCGGCGACCAGCACCAGGAGGTCCGACGCCGCTCCGAGCGTGATCGTGCCGAGCGCGGCCAGCAGGACGAGAACGTAGAACTCGCTCTCCCTGCGGTGGCCGCGCATCGGGCCAACCGCGAGGGCGAGCACCAGCAGCGCCGACGCGAGCACGACGATCCGCGTCACGTGCGTGGCGGGGTCGAGCACGAAGGCGCCGAACGTCACCGTGTCCGCGCGCCGGGCGGCGAAGGCCGCGGAGACGAGCCCGGCGGTCAGCACGGCCGCGCACAGGACCGCGACGATCCACTGGCGGGCCCGCGGCAGGAACGACCCGGTCAGGATGCCGACCACGACGCCGCCGAGCAGGCACAGCTCCGGCAGGAGGTCCGCCGGGTTCTCCCTCATCATCGCGCCACCAGGGAGACCACGACGGCCGAGAACGGTTCGATGACGTCCAGCAGGAACCGGGGCGCCACGCCGATGAGCACCGACAGCGCCAGCAGCGGCGCGATCGCGGCGATCTCGCTTCGGCGGGCGTCGACGACCTGTGCGGTGAGCTCACCGGGTCCGCCGAGGACGGTTCGGTGCAGCAGGCGCAGGAACAGCGCCGCCGTGATGAGGATGCCGAGGATCGCCAGGGCGCCGACCACGACGATCGCGGAGCCGCCGCTGCCGATCACCCCCGTGAAGATCTGGAACTCGGCGATGAAACCCGAGAGGCCGGGCAGTCCGAGGGAGGCGAACGCGCCGAGGGCCACGAGTCCGGAGAAGATCGGGGCCACCGCGGCGGTGCCGCCGA
>NZ_JBHTJA010000252.1:0-1148 GCF_042675525.1 Actinomadura sediminis | reverse complement strand
TACTTGAGGAGCTGGCGGGCCATGACCATCCGCTGGATCTGGTTGGTGCCCTCGTAGATCTGGGTGATCTTGGCGTCGCGCATCATCCGCTCCACCGGGAAATCACGCGTGTACCCGTACCCGCCCAGCAACTGCACCGCATCGGTCGTGACGTCCATCGCCACATCCGACGCCAGCGCCTTGCACGCCGACGACACCAACGTCAGATCCGCGACCTTCTCGCCCCGCATCGCCCGCTCGGACTTCACCGCCGCGTGATACGTCAGCTGCCGCGCCCCCTCCAGCCGCATCGCCATGTCCGCCAGCATGAACTGCACACCCTGGAAATCGGACACCGGCCGGCCGAACTGCCTGCGCTCCTTCACATACCCCACCGCGAAATCCAGCGCCCCCTGCGCGATCCCCAGCGCCTGCGCCGCGATCGTGATCCGCGTATGGTCCAGCGTCGCCAGCGCCGTCTTGAACCCCGTCCCCTCCGCACCGATCATCCGATCCGCCGGAATCCGCACATCCTCCAAGATCACCTGACGCGTCGGCGACCCCTTGATCCCCAGCTTGCGCTCCTTGGGACCGAACGACACCCCCGCATCGTCGGCGTCGACCACGAACGCCGAGATCCCCCGCGCACCCGCACCCGGATCCGTCACCGCCATCACCGTGTAGTACTTCGACTCCCCCGCATTGGTGATCCACATCTTCGCGCCGTTGAGCACCCAGAAATCACCATCGCGCACCGCACGCGTCTTCATCCCCGCCGCGTCCGACCCCGCATCCGCCTCCGACAGCGCATACGAGAACATCGCCTCCCCCGCCGCCACCGGCGCCAGGAACCTCTCCTTCAGCTCCCGCGACCCCGCCAGCAGCACCGGCACCGTCCCCAGCTTGTTCACCGCCGGGATCAACGACGACGACCCGCACGCCCGCGCGACCTCCTCGATCACGATCACCGTCGCCAGCGCGTCCGCACCCGCACCCCCATAGGCCTCCGGCACGTGCACCGCGTGCAGATCATTGGCGACCAGCGCCTCCAGCGCCTCCCGCGGGAACCGCGACTCCTCGTCCACCTCCGCCGCGAACGGAGCGATCTTCGCATCGGCCAGCTCGCGCACCGTGCTGCGCAGCAGCTCGTGCTCCTCCGACGGAGCGTA
>NZ_JBHTJA010000251.1:0-1175 GCF_042675525.1 Actinomadura sediminis | reverse complement strand
CGTCGGCGCCCGCCGCCGGGTCCGGCTCCTGAGCGGTGCCGGGGACGGTCCGGGGGACCGGGCGCAGCGCCGCCCAGTCGCCGGTGCACGGCGCCGCCACCGGGTCCGGCCCGTCCGCGCGCGGCGCCACCGCGCGCACCGGGCCGTCCGCGGTGACCACATCGCACAGTCCGCGATGCACCGCGACCACCCGCGCGGGCGTCAGGCCCGCGGAGAGGTGAACGGAGAAATCGTCCTCGAGGGTCTCGTCCCAGCCGTAGGCGGCAAGGAACGACCCACCGGAGAAGTGAGACAACGGTTCGGAACCCTTCGGATGAAAGGGCACCCGGGCGGGCGCGCCGACGGCGCGCGAGAACGTGGAGTCAGCCCGAGGCCCGGAAGATGAGGTCGGCCAGAGCGCTGCGCGCAGCAGCGACCGCGATGACGGCCATGCACCCCACCTCCCTTCGGTTCCGGCCGACGACTCTATCCGCCCGGACGCCTCGCCCGCCACCCTTCCGGCCACCGTCCCGGCGAGTGCAGGGAACTTCGGGGGCCGCGCGGCGGTTATGGTGATTTGAGGAGACGTGACCGTGATAAAGGGGCGTGGTCGTGGACGAGAACGTGCAACGGGCCGGCGTGCCGGCGCCGTCCCCCCGGCCCGAACCGGCCCCTGAACCGGTCCCCGGGCGGACGCCCGAACGCTCGTCCCGCGACGCCGCACCCGGGAACCCGGAGCCCGCCGAAGGCGGCGACGGCACCCTCGCCCGGCTGGACCGGGCGGCGGCCGCACGGCTCGAGGACCTGTGGGACGAGCTGGCCCCCGCTGCCGCCGGCGCCGCACGGCTCGCCGTCACCGCGAGCGACCCCGTCCGCCGCGCCGCCCGCGACGCCGCCGGGCTCGCCGCGTCCCGCATCGTCGACCAGCTCGCCGGGACGCCCGCCATGGACGCCGCCGAACGCGCCGCCCGCGCCGTCGCCGTGAAGATCGCGACGTCGGCCGCCGAGCGGGCCGTCACCGAGGCCCGCACCGCCGCCGCCGCGCACCCCGCCACCGCGACCGCGTTCGAGGCCGCCACCGGCGCGATGACCGTCGCCGAGCAGGCGGCCGCCGAGCTCGCCGACCTCGCGATGGCGCTGGCCGCGCGCCCCTTCGCCGCCCGCAGCCCGCTGGCCCGCGCCGCCGCCGCCGCCGC
>NZ_JBHTJA010000250.1:0-1180 GCF_042675525.1 Actinomadura sediminis | reverse complement strand
GCGCCTAACCAGGGTTATTGGGTGATGGCGGTCGGGTAAGTCGACGGACCGTCGGTGTGGGCGTATGCCGGTGGTATGGCCAGATACCCCCAGGGCGGCGGGATGACTGCCGCCGGCCGTGACAAACGAGAACAGGTACGGATGCGAGCCGCGCAGTGGTTCGCCGAAGGACGGCCCAACGCCCGGATCGCCGCCGACCTGCGGGTCGGGCTGCGGCAGGTGGAGAAGTGGCGGCGGGCCTGGCGCGAGGGCGGGGCCGACGCGCTGCGGTCCAAAGGGCCGCACGGGAGACCGCGGCTGGACCAGGCGGCCTTCGCGCGGCTGGAGGCCGAGTTGAACCGCGGCCCCGCCGCCCACGGCTGGGCCCATGACCAGCGGTGGACGCTGGACCGGGTCGCCGAGGTGATCCGCCGGCTGTTCGGCATCGACTACACCCGGCCCGGAGTATCGCTGCTGCTGCGCCGCAACGGCTGGTCGGTACAGGTCCCCGGACGCCGCGCCATCGAACGCGACGACCAGGCCATCGAGGTGTGGAAAGAGCGGGTGTGGCCACAGGTGGAAACACCGCGGCGGACCTGGGCGCCTGGATCTGCTTCCAAGACGAGGCCGGTCAAGGGCTCAGGCCGCCCAAAGGACGCACCTGGAGCCGCCGGGGACACCGCCCGCAGGTGAGGGTGCACGGCGGTGAGCACGGCTCGCGGGTCTCGATCGCCGGGATGGTCTGCTACCGGCCCGGCCACCGATCCCGGCTGATTTACCGGATCCACCGCTACCGCCGCCGCAAAGACGAGCGCGCCGGATTCTCCCTCGCCGAGTACACACGCATGCTCCAGGCCGCCCACCAGCAGCTTCCGGGCGGCAAGATCGTGCTGGTGTGGGACAACCTCGGCGTCCACCACTCCAAGGCGATGCGCGCGTTCATCGATGCCCACGCCGACTGGCTCACGGTGTTCTACCTGCCCGCCTACGCCCCCGAACTGAATCCGGCCGAGACGGTGTGGTCGCTGCTGAAACGCTCCATGGTCAACTTCCTGGCCACCGACCTGGACGACCTCGCCGACATGATCAAGCACCGGCTCAAGGTCATCCAGCACCACCCCGGCGTGATCGACGGCTGCCTCGCCCCCACAGGCCTCACCCTCAACACCACACCCGCCATCACCAATTAACCCTGGGTAGG
>NZ_JBHTJA010000249.1:0-1385 GCF_042675525.1 Actinomadura sediminis | reverse complement strand
CGGGACTGTACGGTTTTCGGTGTAACTCCTGATCAAGGAGTGACGCATGACAACCGAAGCGAGCACGGAGGCCGTGGTGGCCGAGTCCGACAACCCGGCCACGGAGACGGCCGGGGTCGATCAGGAGCTGGTCGGCCGGCTGGTGGCCCAGGCCCGTGAGCAGGGCCTGGACCTGACCGGCGAGGGCGGCCTGCTGCAGCGGCTGACCAAGCGGGTGCTGGAGTCCGCGCTCGAGGGCGAGATCACCGACCACCTGGGCCGAGACCGCCACGAACGGACGGGCGAGGGCGGCGGGAATGTCCGCAACGGGCACCGGTCCAAGACCGTCACCACCGAGGTCGGCCCCGTCGAGATCGACGTGCCCCGGGACCGGGACGCCACCTTCGAGCCGAAGATCGTCCGAAAGCGACAGCGGCGGCTGACCGGGGTGGACGAGATGGTGCTGTCCCTGAGCGCCAAGGGCCTCACCCATGGGGAGATCTCCGCGCACCTGGCCGAGGTCTATGGCGCCACGGTGTCCAAGCAGACCATCTCCACCATCACCGACAAGGTCATCGACGGCATGGTCGAGTGGCAGAACCGGCCGCTCGACTCCGTCTATCCGGTCATCTTCCTGGACGCGATCCAGGTCAAGATCCGTGACGGGCAGGTCGCCAACCGACCGATCTATGTGGCGCTGGCCGTCACCGTCGAGGGCACCCGCGACATCCTCGGGCTCTGGGCCAGGGACGGCGGCGGCGAGGGCGCCAAGTACTGGCTGCAGGTCCTCACCGAACTCAAGAACCGGGGCGTGGCCGACGCTTGCATGGTGGTGTGCGACGGACTGACCGGCCTGCCCGACGCCGTCGCCCACGTCTGGCCGCAGACCCTGGTGCAGACGTGCATCGTGCATCTGCTGCGCAACTCGTTCCGGTATGCCGCCCGGCAGGACTGGGACAAGATCGCCAAGGCGCTCAAACCCGTCTACACCGCTGCGACCGAGGCGGCGGCGATGGAGCGGTGGCTGGAGTTCGCCGAAACCTGGGGGACCAAGTATCCGGCGATCATCAGGTTGTGGGAGAACGCCTGGGCCGAGTTCGTGCCGTTCCTGCAGTTCCACCCCGAGATCCGCAAGGTCGTCTGCTCGACCAACGCCATCGAGAGCGTGAACGCCCGCATCCGCCGGGCGGTCAAGGCCCGCGGGCACTTCCCCAACGAGCAGGCCGCGCTCAAGTGCGTCTACCTGGCGGTGATGAGCCTGGACCCCAAGGGCACGGGCCGCAAACGCTGGATCATGCGGTGGAAGGCAGCCCTCAACGCCTTCGACATCGCCTTCGAAGGCCGCCTCACCACCACCCGCAACTGACCCGAGCAAGATCAAGTTACACCGTTAACTGGACACTCCC
>NZ_JBHTJA010000248.1:0-1442 GCF_042675525.1 Actinomadura sediminis | reverse complement strand
GCGAGGACCTGCGCGGCGCCGCGTTCGGCGCCCCCCGCGCCCTCGGCGACACCGCCGACGCGGCCCGCGCCGTCCGCGGCGCCGCCGCCCCCGGCACGTTCGGGGACTGGCTCGCCGGGCTGTTCGCGCTCGCCCGCCAGGAGGTCCTGGACACCGGCGGCGGCCTCCTCGGCGTGCTGGACGAACTGGTCGCCGGGCTGACCGACCACGAGTTCCTCGTCGCGCTGCCCGCGCTGCGGCAGGCGTTCGCGTTCTTCCCGCCCCGCGAGCGGGAGACGATCGCGCACGGCCTGCTGGAGAGCCGCGGCGTGCGGGGCTCCGCACGCGCCCTGCTGCGCCCCGCCGCGGTCGATCCGCTGCTGGTCGCCGAGGCCCGTGACCTGGAGGAACGCGTGGGCCGCGCCCTCGCCGCCGCGGGCCTCGCGGACGTCCCCGGACAAGGCCGCCGCGAGCAGGGCCGTACTGAGCAGGGCCGTACTGAGCAGGGCCGCCCCGAGCAAGGACCGAAGGCATGACGACCCCCGACCTGGAACGCTGGCGGCTGATCCTCGGCCCGCCCGCCGATCCCGCCACCGGCTGCCCGGCCGGCGACGCCGCCGCCCGCGACGCCGCCCTCGACGCCGTCGCCGGGCTGCGCGCCGACGCCCGCGGCCGGCTGGAGTCCCAGCAGCTCGCGACCGTCGCGCTCGCCCGCCGCGTCCAGTCGGCCATGCACCGCGTCCAGGCCGAGGCCGCCGTCACCGCCGAACGCCACAGCGACCACGCCGAGGTCTACCTCGCCTGCCAGGCCATCGACCACCTCGCCGCGCAGTCCGCCCGTCTCGCCCAGGGCCTCGCCGTCGCCGCCGGGACGTGGGAGGGCCAGCAGTGGGACGCCCCGATGCGGCTCGCCGAGGTCGTCCAGTCCGCCGCCGCCCGCATCGAGGACTTCCAGCGCGTCCGGATCGAGGGCGACCCCGACCTCGCGGTCGGCCCCGTCGTGCTCGAGGCCGTCATCCACGTCCTCGCCGAACTGCTCGCCAACGCCACCGAGTCCTCGCCGACCGCCGCGCCCGTCACCGTGCGCGTCACCGCCGCCGCGCAGGGCGCCGTGTTCCGCATCGACGACCACGGCGCCGGCCTCGAGGAGCCCCGCCTCGCCCGCGCCCGCGAGCTGCTGGACGGCGCCCGCGAGGTCACCCTCGCCGAGATGGGCGAGGTGCCGCGCCTCGGCTTCGCCGTCATCGCCCGCTACGTGCGGCGGCACGGCTTCAAGGTCAGCCTCGGCGAATCCCCGTACGGCGGGCTGCAGGCGGTCGTCCTCGTCCCCCGCGCCATGGTCGCCGACCCGCCCGTCCCCGGGCGCGCCGGCGCGCCGCCGGACGACCCGCCGCCGCCGCCCGGCCCGCCCGGGGGGCCCGCCGATCCCGGGGACGTGCTCCCGCAGCGCGCCGGCCGCCGGG
>NZ_JBHTJA010000247.1:0-1456 GCF_042675525.1 Actinomadura sediminis | reverse complement strand
CGGCCGGGCCGCCCGGGACGGGCGGTGAGTGCGGCGGCGGCGCGTCCCGCACGCCCGCGCCGGCGACGCCGGCGCCGATCCCCGCCCCGGCCGCTCCCGCGCGGGGCCAGCCGCTCGCGACCGTCTCGGCGAGCGTCGCCGGGTCGTGGGTGGTGCCGCTGCCGACCAGCCGGGCGAGCAGCTCCTGGACGGACGGGCGGCTGCGGGGGTCCTTGTCGAGCGCGGCCGCGACGACGTCCCGCAGGCCGGGGTCGAGCGCGTCCAGCTTCGGCTCGTCGTGCACCACCCGGTAGAAGATCGCGGGGACGGTGTCGCCCGCGAACGGCGCGACACCCGTCCCGGCGTAGGCGACGACGCAGCCCCACGAGAAGACGTCGGAGGCGGGGGTGATCGGCTCGCCGCGCAGGATCTCCGGCGGCAGATAGTTCGGGGTGCCGACGAACTGCCCGGTGCGGGTGGGCCCGTCGGCGGCGTCGAGGGCGCGGGCGATGCCGAAGTCGATGACGCGGGGGCCGGTGGACGACAGCAGGACGTTCGCGGGCTTGAGGTCGCGGTGCACGATCCCGGCGCCGTGGATGGCGGACAGCGCGGTCGCGACGCCGACGGCGAGGCCCTCCAGGTCGGAGCCGGGCAGCGGCCCCCGCTCCCGCACGGCCCGCTCCAGGCTCGGCCCGTCGATGAACTCGGTGACGACGTACAGCGGATCCCGGTCGAGCTCGGCGTCCAGGACGGGCGCCGTGCAGAACCGCCGCACCTGCCGGGCCGCGGTCACCTCGCGCCGGAACCGCTCCCGGAACGCGCCCTCCCCGGCCAGCTCCCGGTTGATCACCTTGACGGCGACGCGGCGCCCGCCGTCGTCCTCGCCCAGGTAGACGGTTCCCATGCCGCCGCGTCCGAGCCGTCCGGTCAGCCGGTACGGGCCGAGCCGTTCGGGGTCCCCGGGGCGCAGCGCCTCGCCGTTGTCTCCTGGGTGCGTGGTCATCCTGATCCTGTGGGGGGAATGGGGGTCTGTCCGGCAGAACCCTAGCGGTCCTCGGTCAAATAGGACGTTCGAAGCCTAGTGCCGGTTCAGCGTCCGCGCCGTGCGGGCGGCAGGGTCCGGAACGGCGGCAGCCTCTCGCCGGTGAGGCCGAACCCGTACGCGACGACCCGCGCCGACCAGCGCTGGCAGCCGACGACCAGGCCGTACAGCGGGCGCGGGTAGCGGCCGGTGAACGGGATGATCACGCAGCTCGCCAGCAGCACGGCCACCAGCACGATCTGCAGGACCAGCATGACCGCCAGGTGCGGGATCACCAGCAGGGCGCGCAGCAGGGTCAGCCAGCGCCGCGGCCCCCGCCACGCCTCCGGGTACGGCAGGTCCACCAGGACGGTCGGCCCGCCCTCGCCGCCCGCCGCCGTGCCCGCCGTGCCGCCGCCCGCGCCGCCCGCGGTCGCGGCCTCCGGCGCGGGCGCC
>NZ_JBHTJA010000246.1:0-1577 GCF_042675525.1 Actinomadura sediminis | reverse complement strand
CGGGCGCTGGCCGCCGCGAGGTCGGCGCGGGCGGCGGCGGCGGCCGCCTCGGCTTCGGCGACGGCCGCGCGGTGGCGCGCCTCGGCGGGGGTGAGGCCCGCGCCGCGGGCCCACGTCCACGCGTCGTCCCAGCGCCGGACGCGGGCGCGCCAGGCGTCGTCGCCGTCGGTCGCGACGAGGAGGTGCGCGAGGTCGGGGTGGACGGCGCGGACGCGGTCGAGGAGTTCGCCGCACCGGAGCTGGAGGGCGCGTTCGTGGCGGGCCTGGGCGAGGGCGGCGAGGGCGCGGCCGTAGGCGTCGGCGTCGCGGGCGTCGATCGCGGCGAGGGCGGCGGCGAGTTCCGGGGGGTCGGCGGGCCCGGCGGGGCCGATCGAGTCGCGGAGGGCGTCGAGGTCCGCGGCGGCGCGGTCGACGCCGAGGCCCTCGAGGGCGCCGCGCAGGGCGGTCGCGTACGCGTGCCACTGGAGGGGGTGGTTCAGCGGGACGTCCAGTCCTGCGCGGCGGAGGAGTTCCCGTGTCTCGTTGACGGCGGGAAGGGTCTCGTGCAGGCGCGCGAGGCGTGTGTGTGCGCGCACGAAGCGGTTGACGCGTTCGGCGGGCGGCAGGTCGGCGGGGAAGGAGATCCCGGCGGCCTCCCACACGTACTGGAGTTCCTGGCAGGTCATCCGGACCATGAGGTCGGTGAAGACGAGGTCGAGCAGTTCGGGCGTGGTGGGGGGTTCGCCGTCCACCGTCGCGTACTGCAGGAGGATCTCGGCCTGCCGCTGGGGCTGGGAGCGGAGGGGGCCGCGCTTGAGGGTGCCGCCGTCCGCGAGGTAGGTGCGCAGTTCCTGGGCGACGCCGGCGAGGCGTCGCAGGTGCAGTTCGCCCGGGGGCAGTTCGACGCGGCGGCCGCCCATGCCGGCGAGGGCCCGTTCCGCCCATCCGGCGCGGGCCGCCATCTCGGTGACGCGCGCCCAGACGGCCGGACGGCGCTCGGCGAGGGCGTCGGCGAACGCGCGGACGGCCAGGTCGGCGGGGTTCCAGCCGCCGGGGTGCCCGTCGAGGCCGAGGTCGTGCAGGGCCGCGCCGACGGTGGCGGCCGCGCCGTCGAGGCGTGCGACGAGCGTGACGTCGGCGTCGCGGAGCAGCCGGGCCAGTTCGGTGTCGGCCCGTCCGGCGCGTTCGGCCGCGGCCCGTTCGGCGTCGACGAGGGTGCGGACGTACGCGGCGCTCGGCAGCGCGCCCGGATCGACGTCGCGCTGTTCGGGACGGGCGCGCCGTTCGGGCGTCTCGCCCGCGAGGAGCGCGACGAGATCGGCGGCTTCCCGCGCGGTGATCGGCGGGTCGGGCGGGAGCTCGGCGCGGGCGGGCATCCACGACAGTTCGGGGTCGGGTTCGCGGTGGACGGCGCGGGGTGCGCGGTCGCGCAGTTCGGCGGCGTCCCGTTCGGCCCGGTCCGCGTCCTCGGCGAGCGCGTCGAGGTCGTCCGGCGGGGCGGCGTGGAGGGTCTCGGCGGCGGCGCGGGCGGCGGCGGGGTCGGCGGCGCCGCGCGCGGCGAGGCCGAGCGGGAGCGCGGCGTGCAGGGCGGCCGCGGC
>NZ_JBHTJA010000245.1:0-1637 GCF_042675525.1 Actinomadura sediminis | reverse complement strand
GCCGAGGGCGTCCCAGAAGCCGTCGCCCGCGCCGCTCGCCGCGGCGGCCGCCGCCCGGCTCACCCGAGTCCCCTCACCGGGCCCGCGCCCCGCCGCCGCGCGGCCGGGCGGACGCGTGAACCGGCACCCGCGGCAGTGGGGGGAGTGGGGCGGTGAGGCCCAAAGCCGCGGGCACCGGTCCGTTCATGCCGCCGTCGCGGCCGGACGGGGGTCACGACCGGCCTCGCGGCGATGTGCGTGCTGCCTGCATGTGCCAAGGAAAGCCCCTTACCGTTCCCGATGCTGCACCCGCGGGCACGGCCGGTCTGCGTCATCCGACACTTTCGGTGAAAGTTGTGGCCGTCCGGCGGCGCCGCGCCCGTCCCGGGCCGGGGTCAGCGCGCCAAAGCGTTCAGCAGCCGGTTCACCGGGCTCGACAGGTTCCACCGGTCCGCCAGCTCCACCAGCGCCTCCGGGTCCCGCGCGCCCGCCGGGAGGCGGTCGTCCAGCGCGGCCAGCTCCGGCGCCTCGATGTCGGTGACGACGCGGACCACCGTCTCGGCCGACGCGAGGTAGTCGCGGGCGGCGCCGATCCGCTTGCGCGCCCCCGCCGGGAAGCCCTCGTCGCCCCCGTCGAGCGCCGCGAGGATGCCCTCGACGGAGCCGAACCGGGTGACCAGCGCCGCCGCGGTCTTGTCGCCGACGCCCGGGACCCCCGGCAGCCCGTCGCTCGGGTCACCGCGGAGCGTCGCGTAGTCGGCGTAGGAGCGGCCCGGGATGCCGTACTTCTCCGCGACCTCCTTCTCGCCCATCACCTGCAGGTTCCGGACGCCCCGCGCGGTGTAGAGCACGGAGACGGGGCCGCGGTCGTCGACGAGCTGGAACAGGTCGCGGTCGCCGGTCACGATGTCGACGGGCCCGTCGGCGGCGCCCCGCACCGCGAGGGTGCCGATGACGTCGTCGGCCTCGAACCCGGGGACGCCCGCGCGGGCCAGCCCGAACGCGTCCAGCACGGCGTCGATGATCGGCAGCTGCGCGGAGAGCGGGTCGGGCGTCTGGTCGCCGCCGTCCTCGGCGACCCGGTGCGCCTTGTACGACGGCAGCGCCGCCACCCGGAACGCGGGCCGCCAGTCGGCGTCCATGCAGCAGACCAGCCGGTCGGGGGAGCGGTCCTGGACGAGCCGCGCGATCATGTCGACGAGCCCGCGCACCGCGTTCACCGGCGTCCCGTCCGGCGCCGTGACCGACTCGGGCACGCCGAAGAAGGCGCGGAAGTACAGCGACGGCGTGTCCAGCAGCATCAGCCCGCTCATGCGCACATCCTTCCACGCGGGTCCGACGGCCCGTGCCCGCATCCGTGTCCGCTCCCGTGCCCGCTCACGTCACCCGCGCGGCGAGGAGGCAGATGTCGTCGTCGGGGTTGGCGGCGCCCAGCGACCGCAGGACGTGGTCGACGACGGCGTCCGGCGGCGCGGCGTGCCGTTCCGCGGCCGCCGCGCACAGCATCGCCAGGCCGTCGGCGGGGTCCCGGCCGCGCCGCGCGACGAGGCCGTCGGTGTAGAGCAGCAGCAGGTCGCCGCGGT
Source organism: Actinomadura sediminis (assembly GCF_042675525.1). Taxonomy (NCBI): domain Bacteria; kingdom Bacillati; phylum Actinomycetota; class Actinomycetes; order Streptosporangiales; family Thermomonosporaceae; genus Actinomadura; species Actinomadura sediminis. The sequence continues at coordinate 75 of NZ_JBHTJA010000245.1, read as the reverse complement.
GCAGGCGGGCCTCGGCGCCGTCGGGCCGGGGGGCGCCGGGGACGCCGAGCGGCTCCCCGCCGGGCGACTCCAGCG
>NZ_JBHTJA010000243.1:0-1876 GCF_042675525.1 Actinomadura sediminis | reverse complement strand
GGCCGAGCCGCCGCGGCACGCGCCCCGGGTGATCTCCCCGCTCGACCGCCGGTTCGCCCGCGAGCACGGCGTCGACATCGCGGCCGTCCGCCCGACCGGCCCGCGCGGGGTGGTCCTGCGCCGCGACATCGACCGCGCCATCGCCGCCCAGGCGTCCTCGGCGGAGCCCGCCGCGACCACACCCACCGCGACCACGTCCACCCCGGGCGCGTCCACCCCGGGCAAATCTTCGCCGGGCGCATCTTCGCCGGGCGCATCTTCGCCGGGCGCGCTCTCACCTGCGGCGTCCGCCTCCGCGGGCGGGTTCACGGCGGAGCGGATCCCGCTGCGCGGGCTGCGCCGGACGGTCGCCGACCGGACGGCCCGCAGCCGCCGGGAGATCCCCGACGCCACCACCTGGGTGGACGTCGACGCCACCGGGCTGCTCGCGGTGCGGGACGCACTGCGGGAGGCGCGGCCCGGTCTCCGCGTCGGCCTCCTGGCTCTGCTGGCCCGCATCTGCGTGGACGGCCTGCGGCGCTTCCCCGAACTGAACGCGTCGGTCGACGCGGAACGCGGCGAGATCGTCCGGCACGGGCACGTCCATCTCGGGTTCGCCGCGCAGACCGACCGGGGGCTCGTCGTGCCCGTCGTCCGGGACGCGCACCTGCTGACGACGGCGGGGCTCGCCGCCGAGCTGGCCCGCCTCACCGGCCTCGCGCGGTCGGGGAGACTCCCGCCCGGCGAGCTGACCGGCGGCACGTTCACCCTGAACAACTACGGGGTGTTCGGCGTGGACGGCTCCACCCCGATCATCAACCATCCCGAGGCCGGGCTGCTGGGCGTCGGCCGCGTCACCGGGCGTCCCTGGGTGGTCGGCGACGCGGTCGTGCCGCGCCAGGTGACGCAGCTCTCCCTCACCTTCGACCACCGGGTGTGCGACGGCGGCGCCGCCGGCGGGTTCCTGCGCCATGTGGCCGACCTCGTCGAGAACCCGGCGGTCCTCCTCGCCGACGTGTGACGGAACGAACCACCGACCCGTGATCGTTTTACAGTGATCATGATCGGAGGGCGCGATGCGGTTCATGTGGCACGTCGCGCGGGCACTGGCCCGCGGGCTCCTGGACGGCTCCCGGCGGGACCGCGGCGGGCGACCGGACCCCGCGGCGGGACGCTCCGCCCCCGCACCGGACGACCGGTCGGCCGGCACCGCCTCCGGCCGGACCGGCGAGCGCGCGAGGGACAACGCGGGCGGCACGTGACCGCCGCCGCGCCAGCTCGACCGGCCGGGCGGCGCGCGTCCGGGCTGAGGCCCGCCGCGGTGAACGCCGCGTGGACGCCGCCGAGCGCGAGCACCGCGGCGGCGTCCGTCCCGGGCGATGCGGGCGCCGGCGGGGCGCGGACGAGACAGGCGTGCAGCATGCCGGGCCGCACGGCCTCGATCCGGGCGGTCAGATGGCCATCGTGCGGCCATCGTGCGCGGGGACGGACGCGGCACGGGCCGGACGGCGGCCGCCGCGTCTTCGCCCGGCCCGAAGACCGCCTCGCCGCGGTCGAGGGGCTCCGGCGGCCGGACGCCCGTCAGCCGCCGCGCCCGCCCGGCCGCGGGCGCGGCTGGCGGACGCGGCGGGCAGCGCGACGGCGGCGCGCGGACACGAGGGGAACGCGCGGCGTCCTCGGCGGCGCCGGGATGTCGAACTCGCCGGTCCCCGCCCGGACCGCCGCGGCGGCCTCCTCCGGCGGCACGCCGGTGAACACCAGCACGTCCGTGATGACCAGGCGCAGCGCGGCGAGCGCCTCGTGGTCGGCCTGCCCGGGCCGGCGCTCCCCCGCGCCGGGATCGCCGAGCCCGGCAGCGGCGTCGGCGGCGACGACGAGGACGCGCTCCCCGGCGTTC
>NZ_JBHTJA010000242.1:0-1905 GCF_042675525.1 Actinomadura sediminis | reverse complement strand
GCGTGATCGCGGCGGGCCGCGGGGCGGGCGGCCGCGGCGCCGGTGCCGCGGCGGGCGGCCGGGCCGGGGGCGGTGCCTGGGTCGGTTCGGGTGGCGGTTCCGGCGTGGGGTCGGGCGGCGGCGTGGGTTCGGGTGCGGCGGGCGGTTCGGGTTCCGGCGCCGGGGGTGTGGACGTCGGCGGCTTGGGCGACGGCGGTCGCGGGCAGTCGCCCGGGGCGTCGCCGACGTGCACCTCGACCTCCCCGTCGATGCAGACGGTGACGCCGCCGGGCGGCAGGGGGTCGGCGTGGGCGGGCGGGGCGGCGGCCAGCGTGAGGGCGCCGGCGGCTCCGCCCTGCAGGATGAGGACGGGCCAGGTCAGGACGCGGCGCATGGGTCATCCACCTCCGTCGATGCGTTGGAGTTCGGCCTGCAGTTCGACGAAGGCCTCGGGCCCGACGGCCAGGGCCCCGTCGAAGGGGTGGGAGATGTCGATGGTGAGGTAGGTCCCGGCGGCCAGCAGCGCGGCCATGAGCGCCAGCGGGATCAGCGTCGCGCCGCGCGGGGACGCGCCGGCCAGGAACGGCAGCAGCACGACCACGACTCCGGTGATGATCGTGACGATGGTGAGGCCGGCGGGCGGCGTGGTGCGGGCGTCCATGGCGCGCTGGTTGCGGGCGGCGGCGATCTGCCCGATGCCGTCGAGGACGGCGGCGCGGGCCTCGCGGAGCTCGTCGTCGTCGGCCTCCAGGGCGATGACGTCGCGGCGGACGCGGTCCAGCAGCGTCCACCCGGCGGGGGCGAGCCGCCCGTCGGCCATGAGGTCCCATTCGGGGTCGCGGACGGTGTCGACGTAGGCGCGCAGGCCGCTGCGGACGGCGGTCCGCCGGTCGTCGGGGAGGCGGGACGCCGCCCAGTAGGTCTCGGCGATGGCCTGGGTCTCGGCGTAGGTGCCGGCGCGGGCGGCGTCGGCGGTCGTCCAGGGGACGATGACGGCGATGGCGAACGCCAGCAGGAACAGCGCCGACAGCATCGCCCCGGTGTGCGAGACGGTGGGGCCGTCGGGGGAGGCGTCGTCGGTGGCGCGGCGCGTGCGCCGGACCAGCGCGCTGGCGAGTGCGACCACGCCGATGGCGCAGGCGGCCGCCACGAAATAGACGATCATGCCCCTCCACGGGTTGCGGGCCGGGGGGCGGCCCCGGGTCCGGGGCCGCCGACACTGGGCGTGATTTTAAGGTCACGTTGAGTGTCTGTGGAGGGGATTCGGGAAAGTCGCCGGAACGGTCACGCGGGGGTCAGGTGACCGTCCGGTCGGGCAAGGGGACGGTGGCGGGCGGGCAAGCGGTGCCGCGGGCGGCGTGGGGTTCCGCCGTGCAGCGGGGAAGGTGTAGGGCAGTGGCGGGGGAGTCCGCAAGCGAACCGAACCGGTCGGACTTCTTGCGGATTTCGGTTCCGATAACGGAAGATCTTCCGTAGACCGCGCGAAGTGAAGGATGATTGTTCGGCCGGCCCGTGAGGGGCGGCGGCGTGAGGGGAGACGGCGATGGCGCCGCACGGAAAGCTCGACCTGGATCCCGAGGCGGTCCGCACCGCCCGAAGGCTGGCCGCCCGCGCCGCCGAGCCGATCATCGCGATGGCCCGCGCCCACACCACCGTCTCGGTCGAGCGCGCCCTGCTGCGCCTCGCCGGACTCGCCGGCGCCGACGACGGCGGCCGCCCCGGGGCCAACCACCTCGCCGACGCCGTCCGCGACCAGGTCGGCCTCGAGCACGGCGTCGCCCTGCCCGTCTGGGACGCCCTGCTGCGCGGCCCCCACGGCACCCTCGCCGACCTCGCCGGCGCCGCCGCCCGCGGCGGCGTCTCCTTCCGGCTGCCCGCCGGAGCCGACGCGCGACGCGCCCGCGCCGCCGTCCGCGCCGCCGCCGA
>NZ_JBHTJA010000241.1:0-1919 GCF_042675525.1 Actinomadura sediminis | reverse complement strand
AGCCGGTGGTGGGGTGCGGCCGGTGGCCGGCCAAGGCGGTGGTGGGCGAGACGTTCGAGGTGTCGGCGACGGTGTTCCGCGAGGGGCACGAGATGCTGGGCGCGGCGGTGGTGCTGCGGACGCCGGACGGGGAGGAGTGCCCGCCGTCGCGGATGCGGGAGGTCGCCCCGGGCACCGACCGGTACGCGGCGCCGGTGACGCCGACCTGGCCGGGGTCGTGGTCGTTCCGGGTGGAGGCGTGGGGCGACCCGATCGCGCACTGGCGGCACGACGCCCAGATCAAGATCCCGGCCGGCCAGGACGTCGAGCTGATGTTCGCCGAGGGCGCGAAGCTGTTCGAGCGCGCGGCCGACGCCGTCCCGTCCAAGGACGCGGCGACCCTCGCCCGGCTCGCGGCCCGCCTCGCCGACGAGACCGTCCCGGTCCGCGACCGGATGGACGCGGCCGCCGACCCGGAGGCCCACGAGATCCTCGAGCGTCATCCGTTGCGCGATCTGCTCACGGTCGGGGAATGGTTCCCCCTGGCCGTGCACAGAGAACGCGCCCTGTACGGGGCGTGGTACGAGTTCTTCCCCCGCTCCGAAGGCGCCCGCTTGGACCCCATGGGCCGCCGCCCCCCGATGCCGGGCACCCTCCGCACCGCCATGCAACGACTCCCCGCCATCGCCGACATGGGCTTCGACGTCGTCTACCTCCCACCCGTCCACCCCATCGGCACCACCGGCCGCAAAGGCCCCAACAACACCCTCGACGCCGGACCCCACGACCCCGGCTCCCCCTGGGCCATCGGCTCACCCGACGGCGGCCACGACGCCGTCCACCCCGACCTCGGCACCATCGAGGACTTCGACGCCTTCGTCGCCCACGCCCGCCACCACGGCCTCGAAATCGCCCTCGACCTGGCCCTGCAATGCTCCCCCGACCACCCCTGGGTCACCCAGCACCCCGAATGGTTCACCACCCGCGCCGACGGCACCATCGCCCACGCCGAGAACCCACCCAAGAAATACCAGGACATCTACCCCCTCAACTTCGACAACGACCCCGACGGCCTCTACAACGAGATCAAACGCGTCCTACGGCACTGGATGGACCACGGCGTACGCATCTTCCGCGTCGACAACCCCCACACCAAACCCGTCCCCTTCTGGGAACGCCTCCTGGCCGACATCAACACCACCGACCCCGACGTCATCTTCCTCGCCGAAGCCTTCACCCGCCCCGCCATGATGCACACCCTCGCCAAAATCGGCTTCCACCAGTCCTACACCTACTTCACCTGGCGCAACTCCGCCGACGAACTCCGCGACTACTTCACCGAACTCACCGGCCCCGCCGCCGCCCACATGCGCCCCAACTGCTTCACCAACACCCCCGACATCCTCAACGAATACCTCCAGCACGGCGGCCGCCCCGCCTTCGAAATCCGCGCCATCCTCGCCGCCCTCCTCTCCCCCACCTGGGGCATCTACGCCGGCTACGAACTCTGCGAGAACACCCCCGTCCGCCCCGGCAGCGAGGAATACCGCGACTCCGAGAAATACCAGTACCGCCCCCGCGACTGGCACACCGCCACCACCAACGGCACCACCATCGCCCCCCTCATCACCCGCCTCAACACCCTGCGCAACACCCACCCCGCCCTCCAATGGCTCCGCAACCTGCACTTCCACCACATCGACCAACCCGAACTCCTCGCCTTCTCCAAACGCCGCCACAACGACACCGTCCTGGCCATCGTCAACCTCAACCCCCACCACCCCCGCGAAGCCACCGTCCACCTCGACCTGCCCGCCCTCGGCCTGCCCGACGACCCCCACCACCCCTTCACCCTCACCGACGAACTCGACGGCACCACCTACACCTGGACCAAGACCAACTACGTCCACCTCGACCCGCACACCCGACCGGCACACGTC
>NZ_JBHTJA010000240.1:0-1941 GCF_042675525.1 Actinomadura sediminis | reverse complement strand
GATCGCGGTGCTCGCGGCGGCCGCGGCGGCGCTCGTGCCGCTGTCCGCGCGGGGCGACGCCGGGCTGCGCGCCCAGGCCGCCCGGCTCGCGGCGCACCTCGCCCCGGAAACCGCCCCCGACGCTGCCCCCGACGCTGCCCCCGATACCGGCCCCGACGCGGCCACCGGTCCCGACCCGCGCGACGTCGCGCACTCGCTCGCCACCACCCGGACCGCGCTGCCCGACCGGGCCGTGGTCGTCGGGGCGGATCGCGCGGAGCTCCTCGCGGGGCTCGCCGCGGTCGCCGCCGGGGAACCGGCGGCGAACGTCGTGACCGGCCGGGCGGCCGCGGGCGTCCGCACCGCCTTCCTGTTCGCCGGGCAGGGCGGCCAGTACGCGGGCATGGGGGGCGGGCTCCGCGACGCCGCCCCGTTCGCGGAGGCGTTCGACGAGGCCTGCGCGCACCTCGACCCGCTGCTCGGCCGGTCCCTGGCGGACGCGGTGCGCGACGGCGTGGGCCTGGAACGCACGGGCATCGCCCAGCCCGCGCTGTTCGCCCTGGAGACGGCCCTGTACCGGCTGCTCGAACGCTGGGGGCTCGTCCCCGACTACCTCGCGGGCCATTCGGTCGGGGAGATCGCCGCCGCCCACGTCTCCGGCGTCCTCTCCCTGGCCGACGCCGCCGCGCTGGTCGCGGCCCGCGCCCGGCTGATGGACGCGCTGCCGGACGGCGGTTCCATGGCGGCGCTCGGCATCGGCGAGGAGGCGCTGCGCGCGTTCCTGGCGGACCCCGGCGCGGGACGGGTGGACGTGGCGGCGGTCAACGGTCCCGACGCCGTGGTCGTCGCGGGCCGCACGGCGGACGTCGACGCGCTGGCCGCCGCCGTCGCCGGGCGCGGGCACCGGGTGCGCCGCCTCCCGGTCGGCCACGCGTTCCACTCCGCGCTCATGGACCCCATGCTCGACGCGTTCCGGGACGCCGTCGCCGGCCTGGAGTTCGGTGAACCGCGGATACCGATCGTGTCGACCCGGACCGGGCGCGTCGCGTCCGCCGCCGAACTGGCCGACCCCGAGCACTGGGTGCGGCACGTCCGCGACACCGTGCTGTTCCACCGGGCCGTCGAGACGCTCCGCGGGCAGGGCGTCGGCGTGTTCGTGGAGCTCGGGCCGGACGGCGCGCTGACCGGGGCGACCGGCGATCCCGGGGCCGTCGCGACGCTGCGGCGCGGCGGCGACGACGCGCGCGGCGTCCTGACCGCCGTCGCGACCGCGCACACGCTCGGCGCACCGGTGGACTGGCGCGCGTTCCAGGGCGGCCGCGAGATCGAGCTGCCCACCTACCCGTTCCGCCGGGACCGCCACTGGCTGGACGGCGCCGCGCCGCGTCCGGACCGGCCCGGACCGGCCCGGCACCGCATCGCCTGGCGTCCCCTCGAAGCGCCACCCGAACCGCCCGCCGGCGCGGCGGACGCCGGATCCCGCACGTGGCTGCTGGTCGTCCCGTCCTCCCACGAGACCGACCCGTGGACGACCGCCCTCACCGCCGAGCTGGCCGGAGGACCGGACGGGGACGGCTTCGAGGTGCGGCGGCTCGTCCTGCCCGCCGACGCCGACGACGCCGCGCTCGCCGGTCCGGTGGCCGCGGCCCTCGACGCCGGGCCGCCGGCGGGAGTGCTGTCCCTGCTCGCCCTGGACGAACGCCCGCATCCCGGGCATCCGGGCCTGCCCGCCGGTGCCGCGGGCACCCTGGCGCTGATCCGGGTCCTCGGCGCCGCCGGGGCCGCGGCCCCGCTGTGGGCGGCGACCCGCGGCGCGGTCGCGGTCGACGAGCGGGAGCGGGTGACGGGCCCCCGCCAGGCGCGGATCTGGGGGATCGGGCAGGCGGCGGGGGTCGAGCATCCCGGGCGCTGGGGCGGGCTGGTGGACCTGCCCGCGGGCGACCCGGCGGGCCTCGGCCGCCA
>NZ_JBHTJA010000239.1:0-1919 GCF_042675525.1 Actinomadura sediminis | reverse complement strand
CCCGGGCGGGCCGCCCGGGGGCGGGCCGGGCTGCCCGTGCTGCTGCGCCGCCCAGCCGCCGGGCCCGTACATGCCGCCCGGCGCGGGCGGGGCCTGGTCGTAGGGGACGAACCCGGGCCGCGGGCGCCCGTCGGGACCGTCCGGTGCGGGCGGCGGGTCGAGCGGCGCCTGCGGGGGCCGGTCGGCCGGTGCGTGCTTGTCGAGGGACGGCGGCGGGGGCACGTCCCGCGCGGAGCCCTCCTGGAGCGGAACCTCCTGCGGGCCCTGGGCGGTGGGGTCCCCGGGCCGTCCGGCGTCCTGCGCCGGGATGTCCTCGGCGGTCTCGCCGATCGGGCCGTCCGGCGGCGCGAAGCCGCTCTGCGCGCCGCCCGCGACCAGCCGGTCGCCGTCGGAGGCCCCGGCCGGATCCGGCCGCTCCGCCGCGTCCGCGCCGGACGGTCCGGCCTCGAAGCCCGGCTCGTCCTCGGCCCGGCCGGGCGCCGCCGCGCCGGCCGCGTCGTCCGCCGGGTCCGCGGGGATCTCCCGGTCGGTCACCGTCTCGGGAGGAGCCGCCGCCTCCTGCCGTCCGGAGTCCGCCGCGGGGACGACGTCATCGTCCTCCGTGGACGCCCGGAACGGCCCGCGGTTGTCTTCCGTCATCCCCATCTCTCCTACCGAGCATGGTCCTCGTCATCCGTGCTCATGCTGCCCCGTGGGGCATGTGGCGAGCGTAAACCGCGCCGCGCCGTGCGGCGCCGCCCGTCCGGTGCCCCCAAGGCTATCCATCGATCGCGCCCGGCCCGGCCGGGCGGTCCGCCCACGGTCAGTCGAAGGGGTTGACGGCGGCCGCGAGACGGCGCGTGCCGCGGCCGACGCGCGCCCACACGGAGCCGGACCCGCCGGGGAGGTCGCGGGCGACGGTCTCGGCGGTGCCGGCCGGGCCGTCGGTCAGCACCGTGTAGACGAACCCGTCGCCCGCGGAGACCGCCCAGCGGCGCAGGCCGACGCGGCGGAAGACGGTGCGGCCCTGCCGGGTGCTCTTCTGCCAGCCGCGCATGCGGCCCTCGTCGAGGGCGCCGCGCTGCACGAACACCGACACGGCGGCGAGACCGTCGGAGTAGCCGAGGTGGAGCGCGCCGCCGCTGCGGCGAACGTCGTGCAGGGTGAGGCCGCCGGGCAGGAGCGCGGGTATCGGCCAGCCGGCGGCGCGCAGGTCGTCGAGGGACTCGTCGGCGACGGGCCTCCCGGCCGCCGCGGCGGTGTCGCCGCCGGTGGCCGCGGGCTCCTCCGGGGCCGCGCCGATGCTGCTGCCGCGGCGGCTCAGCGGCCGCGCGGGGGCGTCCGCGCCCTCGGCCGTCTCCGTGCCCGCGTCATCGGCCGGCGCGGGCCCGGCCGGGCCGGGGACGGTGAAGCTGATCTCGGTGAACCCGGTGGAGACGACGGCCCGCCCGGACGCGTCGACCAGTTCGCGGTGCAGCATCAGGCCGGTCTCGACGTCGAGCCAGAAGCGCCCGGCGAGAGTGCCGTCCGGGCGGCGGGCCTCGACGACGTGGGCGGCGCGGCCGCACCGGGCGGCGTCCGCGACCTGCACGACCGTGTAGTTGCGGGTGAGGAGCTCGAGGGTCTCGGAGGTGAACCCGGTCGTCTCCCCGGCGGCCGACTCCGGCCGGTAGCCGGACGTCCCGGACGGCGAGGTGTAGCGGATGCCCTCGCCGGGCCGGTGCACGACCGTCACCCGGGAGGTCGCCGCGCGGTCGCGGGACCGGGTCGTCAGGACCCGCAGGCCCTCGTAGGGGACGCGGCGGGCGGCGTCGGCGGCGGCGCGCAGCAGGCCCACGGCGGCCGGGTCGCTGCGGACGCGGCGGGCCGACACCGGGTCGCCGGTGAGGGCGACGACGAGCGCGAGCGCGCCCGCGATCCCGCCCGTGACGACGGCGCGG
>NZ_JBHTJA010000238.1:0-2105 GCF_042675525.1 Actinomadura sediminis | reverse complement strand
GCTGTCCGGCGGCGCCGCCCGCGGGGGCGGCCGCAGGGGCGGCCGGCATATGCCCGGGGGCGCCCGCCGGGACGGCCGCACCGGCCGGCGCGGGACCGGCGGGACGGCGCGGCAGGCTCCACACCTGCCGCTTCTCCATCGGCTGCTGCAGCTCGTACGGGTGCACCCCGGTGCGGCCGATGCGCAGGCCGGCGTTGCGCGCCCGCAGCATCGAGAACAGCACCATGAAGAACACGCCCGCCCAGATCATGTTCATCGGGGTCAGGTAGCGGCGCGCCTTCATCCACAGCGACGCCGTGTCGGTCCACCCGTCGGTGTTGTTGTCGTCCTCGGCGATGTCGCCGCTCGACCGGGATGTGCTGATCGCGCTCGTCCCGCGGCCCTGCAGGGTGTTGTTGCGGACGTCGGAGCCGTCGGCGTCCCCGACGAACGTGATGCCGTGCGCGGCGGCGCCCTTGATGACGTTGCCGGTCAGCTTCCCGGACGAGTCGCGCAGGTAGATGCCGGTGCGGGCCCCGACGATCGTGTTCCCGGCGAGGCTCGCGTCGTCGACGCCGTCGCGGACCGAGATGCCCTGCCGGACCTGCTCGGTGAGCTGGTTGCCGGAGATCTGCACGTCGGTGGCGCCCTCCCGGACGACGATGCCCATGTCGCCGCCGATGATCTTGCTGTTCTGCACCGACAGCTTGGTGCCGCCGAGCAGCTCGACGCCGTAGTGGCCGTTGTCCCGGGCGACGCTGTTGCTGATGGAGCTGCCGCCGTACGCCTTGAGCGACTCGCCCGACGCGGACGGCCCCTCGGCCAGCGGCTGCCCGTTGACGGTGAAGCCGTTGTGGCCGTTGCGCTCGGCCGTGCAGTCGGTCACCTGGATCTTCTCGGTGGCCCGGGCGAGCGCGAAGCCGTCGCCGCGGCTGCCGGTCACCGTCGTGTTCGAGATGTTGGCGTTCTTCGCGAACCGGTGCATGACCAGCCCGTCCACCAGGCTGTTCTCGATCCGGCTGTTGCTGATCTGCGTCTGGTTCGACCCGGAGACGAACAGCCCGTACGCGTTCCCGGTGATCGTGGCGTTGTCGATCGACCCGGTGACCAGGTCGGCCGCGGGCACGTGCGTCGCGGTGCCGCCCGGCTCCACGACCTCGATGTCGCCGGGGCCGCCGCCACCGCCGCGGTTCTTGTTCTCCTCCAGCCGCTTCCTCTTGGCCTCGTGCCGCTCTTCCTTGGTCTTGCGCTTCTGCTCGTTCTGCGGCCGGTCGGTGCCGGTCATCCCGATGCCGCCGGTGCGGCCGCTCCAGAAGCCGAGGTGGGCGAACTTGGCGTGCTTGATGTGGAACTCGCCGCCGACCGCCCGCAGGTAGGCGCGGCCGTCGGCCAGTTCGACGTCGGGCTTGTTGGTCCGCGGATCCCAGCTGGTGATCTGCACCGGGTTCTGCTGGGTGCCCTCGATGTCGATCTCGCCGCCGAAGCTGACGATGGACGCGTACGCGCCCGGCATGCTGCCCATCCGCAGGACGAGCGGCCCGTCGGGGTTCTTCAGCGTCAGCTTCGCGCCGTCGGCGACGAACACCGGGATGCCGAGCAGGAACGAGCCGTCCGGCAGCCGCTTGAAGTACTTGCCGCCGTACTTGGCGAGGTCGGCGACCGTGTAGTCCTGGCCGATCGGCGGCAGGACGAGCGTCTTGCCGTGGCTGGAGCCGAAGATCTGCGGCTGCTTCCACTGCGCGGTGGCGGCGCCGCCGATCTGCAGGATCGCGGTCAGGACGGACCGGATCTGCAGGATCCGCTGGTCCTCCTGGTCGACGAGCACGGCCTGCCGGTCCGCCTCACCGGCCGGCCGCCCGCCCTGCTGGGGCGTCTGCTGGGCTCCCGGCTGGGCGCCCTGCTGCGGAGTCTGCTGCTGCGAACCCTGCTGCGCGCCTTGCTGCGCGCCTTGCTGGGTTCCCTGCTGCTGCCCGTTCTGCGGTTGTCCGGTCGGCTGCCCGGTCGGCCGGCCGGTCTGCGGCTGCCCGCCGGGCTGCCCGGTCGGCTGACCGCCCTGGGCGGGCGGGGGCGTCGGCGCGGCGTGCGCCGGGGGCGGGGGCAGCAGGGCCGCCGCCGGGACGAGGCCG
>NZ_JBHTJA010000237.1:0-2122 GCF_042675525.1 Actinomadura sediminis | reverse complement strand
CGCCGCCCCCGGGCGCGGGACGCGGCACCGGCCGCCGAGCCGGACGCGGGCGCCGGCCGCCCGGCCGACCGGCTCGCCGTCCTCTCCCCGGCGGAGCAGCGGGCGTTCCTGCTCGACCTGATCCGCCGGGAGGCCGCCGCGGTGCTCGCGTACCCGTCGGCCGACGCCGTGGACCCGGCGCGCACGTTCGAGGAGCTCGGGTTCGAGTCGCTCACCGCCGTCGAGCTGCGCAACCGGCTGGCGGCCCGGACCGGCCTGCGGCTGCCCGCCACCCTGGTCTACGACCATCCCCGGCCCGCCGACCTCGCCGAGGTCGTCCGCGCCGAGCTGGTGCCCGACCGCGCACCGACCGCGACCGGCCTGCTGGAGGACCTGGACCGGTGGGAGGCCGAACTGGCGACGCTCGACCTCGCGGAGGACGAGCGGGACGCCGTCGCGGAGCGGCTGCGGACGCTTTCGGGCCGGTGGGGCCGCGCCGCCGACGCGGGCGGGAACGGCGGCCCCGGCGACGGGACCGGCGGCGGGTTCGAGGACGGGCTCGACGACGACCTCGGCGCCACCACGGCCGACGAACTCTTCCAGATCATCGAGAACGAGCTGGGCAAGTCCTGAGCTGAGCGGGGACCGAATGAGCAACGAGGGCAAGCTGCTGGACCACCTCAAGCGGGTCACCGCCGACCTCCGCCGGGCGAACCGGCGGGTGCGGACGCTGGAGGAGCGGGCCGCGGAGCCGATCGCGATCGTCGGCACGGCCTGCCGTCTCCCGGGCGGCATCGCCTCCCCGGAGGACCTGTGGCGGACGGTCGCCGGCGGGCGGGACGCGATCGGCCCGTTCCCGGACGGCCGCGGCTGGGACCCCGCCCTGCACGACCCCGACCCGGGCCGGCCGGGCACCGTGTACGCCCGCGCGGGCGGCTTCCTCGACGCCGCGGACGCCTTCGACGCCGCGTTCTTCGGCATCACGCCCCGTGAGGCGCTCGCGATGGACCCGCAGCAGCGGCTGCTGCTGGAGGTGTCCTGGGAGGCGTTCGAGCGGGCCGGGATCGACCCGGCGCCCTTGCGCGGCGGCGACACCGGCGTGTACGTCGGCGTGATGGCGCAGGACTACGGCCCGCGCATGGGCCACGCCGGCCCGGACGTGGCGGGCCACGTCCTGACCGGCACGCTCCCGGCCGTCGCCTCCGGGCGGCTCTCGCACGTCTTCGGCTTCGAGGGCCCCTCGGTGTCGGTGGACACGGCGTGCTCGTCGTCGCTGACCGCGCTGCACCTCGCCGTGCGCGCCCTGCGCGCCGGCGAGTGCGGGCTGGCGCTCGTCGGCGGCGCGACCGTCATGTCCGGCCCGGGGCTGCTCGTCGAGTTCTCCCGGCTGCGGGGGCTGTCGCCGGACGGCCGGTGCAAGGCGTTCTCGGCCGCGGCGGACGGGACCGGACTCGGCGAGGGCGTGGGCGTGCTGCTCGTCGAGCGGCTGGCGGACGCGCGGCGGCGCGGCCACCGCGTCCTGGCCGTCGTCCGCGGCTCGGCGATGGGCTCCGACGGCGCGTCGAACGGGCTGACCGCGCCGAGCGGGCCCGCGCAGCGCGCCGTCATCCGGGGCGCGCTGGCCGACGCCCGGCTCACCGCCGCGGAGGTCGACGCGGTCGAGGCGCACGGGACCGGAACGGAACTGGGCGACCCCATCGAGGCGCGGGCGCTGCTCGCGACCTACGGGCGGACCCGCCCGCCCGGCGCCCCGCTGTGGCTCGGGACGGTCAAGTCCAACATCGGGCACGCCCAGGCCGCCGCCGGAGTCGCCGGTGTGATCAAGATGGTGGAGGCGATGCGGCACGGCGTCCTGCCGCCGACCCTGCACGCCGCCGAGCCGACGCCGCACGTGGACTGGGACTCCGGCGCCGTGGGGCTGCTCACCGAGGCCCGGCCCTGGCCGGACGCGGGCAGGCCCCGCCGCGCGGGCGTGTCGTCCTTCGGCATCAGCGGCACCAACGTGCACGTCGTGCTGGAGCAGGCGCTGGCGGACGCGGAGCCGGCGCGGACCGCACCGGCGGAACCGCCCGCGGCGCTCGCGGGCGGCGCCGCGCTGCCGTGGCCGCTGTCGGCGCGGGGCGACGCCGGGCTGCGCGCCCAG
>NZ_JBHTJA010000236.1:0-2128 GCF_042675525.1 Actinomadura sediminis | reverse complement strand
CGGCACCGCCGGGAAGCCGTCCTCGGCGGCCCGCGGCTCCGCCGCCGCGTCCTGCGGGCGCGGCGCCGCCGGGCCGCTCGGCGAGCCCTGCGGCGCCGTCGCCCCGCCGTCCGCCGCCGACCCCGAGTCGCCGGAGGAGGACGACCCCGAGTCGGTGCCCACCCCGGTGGACGCCATGGGCGTGCTGTAGGACGGCGCGGTCGCCGTGCCCTGCCCCTGGAGCCCGGACGGGGTCGGCTCGAACCGCACCCATCCCGACCCCGGGAAGTACAGCTCCGGCCACGCGTGCGCGTCCCGCGACCGGACCGTCCACTCGTCCGGGCCGCTCTGCACCCCGGCCGTGTACCCCATCGCCACCCGGGCCGGAATCCCCAGGATCCGCGCCATCAGCGCCATCGAGGCGGCGAACTGCTCGCAGTACCCCCGCTTGCTGTGCAGCAGGAAGTCCACCAGGTCGCTGCGCCGCTTCGGCGCGGGCGCGGACAGGTCGTAGACGAACCCGCCCGTCTCGGTGAACCACCGCTGCAGCCGGACGGCCTGGTCGTGCGCGCTCGTCGCGCCCTCGGCGACCTCGCGCGCCAGCGCCCTGACCTCCTGCGGGATGGTCTGGGGCAGCGCGGTGTAGCGGCGGACGATCTCCGCCGGGTACCCCCCGGCGTTCTCCAGATCCTCGCCGCTCGGCTGCGGGATCGCGCTGCGCACGGTGTAGTCGCGGCCGCCCGCCGAGTCGCGCAGCGAGTACACCATCAGCGACTCCGCGTCCACCCGCCAGTCGCCGTCGATCGACACCTGCGTCGGCGCGTACGGCAGCGGCAGGAACGTCATGTCCCGCACCTCACCGCGGACCGACACCTCCGTCGTCACCTCGCGGGACCTGCCCGACGACAGCCCCGGCGGGGACGGGAGCCGGTCGCGCTCGCGCAGCCGGTCGTCCGGCCCGCTGCGCAGCGGGCTGTAGGTCCACCGGTCGCCGTCGAACCGGTCCAGCGCGTACAGGCGCAGGTATCCGGGCCCGATCGGGTCCCCGGTGCGGTAGGTCAGCACCACCGAGTCGTCCAGCTCGGTCAGTTCCCGCTTCAGGCTGACGAGCGGATCCGGCGTCGTGACCGTGCGGGTGTCGCCGCCCGACCCGCCGCGCAGGTCCAGGATCCCGCGCTGCTGCAGGCCCGGCACCGCCGTCGGGAGCAGCACCGCGACGGCCACCGCGCCGAGCGCGATCCGGCGCCCGCCGGACGTCGCCGTCCCCGCGAGATCTCCCGGCAGCGCCGCGTCCCCGCCGCCCCCGGCCGGGTCCCCGGCCGCGTCCCCCGCCGCAGTACCGCGCGGCGCCGACCAGCGCCGCCGCGCCACCAGCGGCCCCCAGCCGCCGACCTGCTCCCGGGAGTCGGCCATCAGCAGGGCGAGGAAGCCGAACGCCCCCACCGCGAACGGCACCCAGCCGACGCCCTCGTCCCGCACGGCCGCCGGGACGCTGTACATCGCCAGCAGCGGCAGCCCGGCGGGCGCCGCCCGGCGCAACCCCACCGCCAGGAAGTCCACCAGCACCGCGACGACCCCGACGCCCGCGGCCGTCAGCAGCTCGATCCCGGGCAGCACCGGCACCGGCGCGGCGTACCGGTGGGCCGAGCCCCACCCCGCGTCCATCAGGTCGGCCAGGTGGCGCAGCGACCCGGGGGTGGGGACGACCCCGAGCAGCGACTCCGGCGCCGCGTAGAACAGGTTCAGTCCCAGCAGCAGTCCCAGCAGCCCGGCGAGCGGCTGCAGCGGCACGGGCAGGCGCAGCCGCCGCGCGGCCAGCCCGCCCGCGGCCACCGCGAGCACCGCGCCCAGCGCCGCCGCGAACCAGCCCGCCGTCTCGAACAGCGGGGCCAGCCCCACCGCGCCGGCGAGCGTCGCCAGCGCGGCCGTCATCGTCATCCGCAGCCTCATGACCCGCCCTCGTAGCAGTCCGCCCACATCGGTCGGCCCGTCCTCAGCCCGCGCGCGCCGGATCCTCGCCGGCCCGCGCCCACACGTCGGCCAGCTCGGCGGCCGTCCGGACCGTCACCACCCGCCAGCCGCCCGCGCGCAGCAGGTCCGCCGCCCGCCGCGGCGGCGCGTCCGCGGCGACGGCGGCGCCGTCCGCGCA
>NZ_JBHTJA010000235.1:0-2178 GCF_042675525.1 Actinomadura sediminis | reverse complement strand
GGGGCGCCCGGATCGCCCTCGGCGCCGCCGGCGTTCCCGTCGCCGCCGCCCGCGCCGCCGCCCGCGCCGCCGCCGCGGCCGCCGCGCCGGACGACGCCCGCGCGGCGCAGCAGCCGCGGCGACGTCATCAGCGGGTACAGCAGGCACACGCCGCCCGCGACGGCGAGCGCGCCGACGAGCGTCCCCCACAGCACGTCCCCGTCGTCGGCGTGGCCCAGTTCGTGCCCGACGATGGACTCGACCCGCTCCGGCGGCGACTCCAGCAGCGTGTCGTACAGGACGATCCGGCGCGTCGAGCCGAACCCCGACACGTAGGCGTTCAGCGAGGTCGTCCTGCGGGACGCGTCGGCGACGAGCACGTCCTCGACGGGGACGCCGTCGCGTTCGGCCATCGCCAGCAGGTCGGAGCGCAGCCGTCCCTCGGGCAGCGAGTGGAACCTGTTGAAGACCGGCTCCACCACCACGGGGTAGGCGAACGACGCCGCGACGACGAGCGTGAAGCCGCCGGCCGCCGCGCCCGCCCACCAGTAGCGGGGGAAACGGCGCACCACCGCGTACAGGAGCAGCAGCACGAGACCGTAGACGGCCCACGTGAGCCCGAGGGACTTCAGCTCGTCCACGAACCACGCGGACCAGCCCTGGGTGGACAGCCCGTAGTCGCGCAGCACCGTCTCGCCCCAGACGCCGAACGGCAGGCCGGCGAGCCACAGCAGCGTCGTCACCGCCGCGGTCGCGGCGAGGACCCGGAGCCACCGGAACGGGACGCGCGCCGTCGCGAACCGGACGATCCGCGCGCCCAGCGGGGTCAGCCCGAGGACGAGGACGACCAGGAGCCCGGCGGCGAGCCCCGCGTACGCGGGCGGGTTGATCGCCGAGTCGAACGCCGCGCTGCGGGCGATCTCGGCGGGGGAGTAGTCCGCGGACGGGTCCGGCGCGGTGCGGCCGCCGGGGACGGGGCCGGGCAGCGGGTGCCACGGGGTGGTGAGGGCCAGGACGGTCCCGACCGCGGCGAACAGCGCGGCGGCGGTGACGGCCGCGGCGATCCGGGGGCGCCGGAGGCGCCCGTCCTGCCGGCTCACGTGAGCTCCTTCGTCAGGTAGGCGCGCCACCGCTCGGTGAAGCCGTCCGGGGTGAGTCCCAGCTCCTCGCGCAGCGCGGTCTCGACGGGGGTGCGCCCGGCGGCCCGGTAGAGCCGGACGAGCGCCGCCTCACCGTACCGCTCCGCGATCATCCGGCAGGCGAGCCAGGCCTCCTGGTACGCCTGCGACAGCCGCCGCGCGCCGCCGACGAAGTCGTCCGGCGCGGGCAGCCGCGCGGGCGTCCGCCCGGCCGCCACCTCGCGGCGCAGCTCGGCGGCGGCGTCGCGGACGCCGATGCCGGTGCCGCGGTACCCGACGTAGTCGGCGAATCCCTCGATGAGCCACAGCGGGGTCGTGTCGTCGCGGGCGCCGCCGGTCGCGACGTGGGTCAGCTCGTGCGTGAGGACGACGCGGCGGCCGAGGCCGTTGAGGCGGCCGAACGTCGCGGGGGAGACGACCACGCGGTCCGCGCCGCCCTTCCCGCCGGGGCCGGGGGCGACGGCGGCGAGCGCGGCGAACGACGCGACGTCCGTCCCGGGCCCGGCGAGGCCGCCGGCCAGCCCGGGGTCGGCGGGGGCGAGCGCCACCGCGCGGCGCGCCCAGCCGGTCCCGACGACGCCGGTCACGGCGGGCACCGCGGCGTCGAGCAGCGCCGCCAGGTCGTCCAGTCCGGCCGTGTCGCCGATGACGAGGCTCGCGGCCCCCTCGACGACGGTGAGCGGGCCCGCGTCCCAGACGGCGGCGTCGTCGGCGAACCCCCGGGCCGAGCCGTCGCCGGTCACGGCCCACGCGCCGGAGCGCGGCGCGAACGTCAGCTGGCGGACGCGCGCGGCGTCGCCGTCGTCGAAGCCGCGGAACCGGTAGCGGGTCTCGACGCGGACGACCACCGCGTCGCCGTCCTCGTCGAGGCGGGGGTCGACGAGCTCCTCGCGCCAGCCGCCGAGGGGGAGCCGGCGCAGGTTGTCGAAGCGGCGCGCCTCCGCGGCGCGGAACCGCGGGGGCGCGGCGGCGACGGTCGCGAGGAACGCGGCGCGGTCGCCCGAGCGGACGGCGGCGGCGCGGCGGTCGAGCGCGGCTGCGGCGTGCGCGGGCTCGAACG
>NZ_JBHTJA010000234.1:0-2188 GCF_042675525.1 Actinomadura sediminis | reverse complement strand
CCGCGCACGGCGTCGCCCGTCCGAGCCGCCGGGCGACCCTCGTGGCCGGGGCGGGCCGGGTCAGCCGGCCAGGCCGCGGCGGATCGCGGCCGCGACGGGCGAGTCGTCCCGGAGCGGGCCCACGGGGAGGAGCGGCGGCTGCGCCATGAACTTCGGCTCGGTGCCCCGGTGCGGCTGGGCGGCGTGCACCGGGAACGGGTGGCACAGGTAGACGTCGCCCGCCCGTCCGGTCGCGAGCGCGACGGGACCATGCCCGGTGGCGGGCACGGCGCGCTCGGCGATCTCCATGAAGGTCAGGCCGCGGTCGCTTGCCGGCTCCAGGATGGGCGGGACGTCCAGGTGGGACCCCACGCGGATCCGGGTGGGGGCGTCGTCCTCGCCGACGTCGGAGAGCAGGAAGAGCATCAGCAGGTCGCGCCCCTCGGAGGCGACGTTGTCAGAGCCGTGCATCGGTCCAGGATCGCGACCGGGCGGAGGCCGCGTCGACCGGTTCTACGCGCGGCGGACGACGCTCAGCTCGACGCCGCCGACGATCCGGCCGCGCAGCACCTCCGCGAGCCGGTCCGACACCCGCTGGACGGTGCGGCGCTCGTCGTGCCCCGGGTTCACCGCGAACCGGACGGCCAGCTCGGCGGCCGTGCCCTCGGTGACGCGGACCCCCGCGACGGCCTCGTCGGAACCGAACGCGGCCTCGACCGCGGCGAGGACGTCCGGGTCCTCGTGCGGCGCCGGGATGGGACGGCCCTCGGCGAGCAGGTGCAGCCGCAGCCCGTCCACGGCGAACGGGACGGGCCCCGCCACGTCGATCACGAGGGCGTCGGCGTTCTCGTCCAGCACCGCGCGGCACGCCTGCCCGGCCGGCACCGCCACCGGCCGGGCGTCGGCCCGCCACGCCCTCATCGTCTCCGCGCAGGTGAACCCGAGCACGCCGCGGCGCCCGTCCTCGCCGGTCAGCAGGGGCAGCGCCATGTCGCTCGACTTCTCGCGCCGCAGCTCCCCGGGGGCGACGTCCTCCTCCTCGGTCAGGATCGCCACGACGGGCACCAGCAGCCGGGCGCCCTGGAGGCGGCGCAGGACGGTGTGCTGGCCGACCCGTCCCGCCGCGTACCCCGCGAGCGCCTCGCAGAGCCGGGGATCGGCGCCGCCGTCGTCGTCGGGGAACTGGGGTTGGGGAATCGTCAATCCGGACACGGTGGGAAGGCTATAACCTCCGGCGACCGCCAGGGGTGCCGATCCGGATACTCTCCGTGGGCGGTCGCGTCAGGGGCGGGCGCCGATCCTGTCGACCCACCCCGTGCGCGTGTAGGACATCGTCAGGACGCCGGAATCGTAGGCGAGCAGCTCGGCCGACTCCGGGTCGATGATCAGGCGGACCCCGAGCGCCTGGTCCGACGCCGTCATGGGCAGGACGAGCGCCACGCCGCGCCGGCCGAGCGGGTCGGTCGCCGTGCCCGGCGACCGGACGTCCGGCCGCGCGGCCAGCACCCGGTACAGCGCGGCCTTCGTGCCGGGGGTGAGCGGGCCCGCGAGCAGGTCCGCCGCTGCGGTGAAGACGAACTCGGAGAACGAGGGCCGCGTCTCCTCGATGAACCGGCGGACCTCGGGGTCGGCGCCGCGGGCGTCCGCCTCGGACCGGCGGGCGTCGGCGTCGAACCGGCGGCGGAGCTCCGCCGCCAGCCCGGCCGCGTCCGTCGGCAGTTTCCGCAGGTCCGCCGTGGACAGCCGCCCGTTCCCGAGCTGGTAGAAGATCGCCATGTCGTAGTCGTTCACCGACTCCCGCCGCAGCTCCTCCGGGACCAGCGGTTCGGACCCGGCGCGCTTCCACGCCGCCTCGTCCTCGGGGGTGGGGAACACGGCCTCCGCGCCGATGCCGGTGACCGTCCGGCTGGGGTCGTCGCCGTCGCGCGCGATCCAGGAGCGCTGCCCGTGCCGCAGCTCGTACGTGTACGGCAGCTTCTCCGGCCGGGGGCGGCGCCCGTCCGCGGGCGGGCGGACCGTCGCGGGGTCGGTCTTCGTGTCGATGACCTGCCCGGTCGTGTACTCGGTGTACCAGTACCGGCCCGCCGCGGCGGGCGCCCGCTCGGCCTTCTCGGCGCTCGCCAGCAGGAACGAGCGCGCGTCGGCCGGCGGCGCGGTCGCCGCTGGCGGGGCGGCCGGGGCCGGGTCGCCGCCCGCCGTCACGACGACG
>NZ_JBHTJA010000233.1:0-2197 GCF_042675525.1 Actinomadura sediminis | reverse complement strand
CGCGGCCGAAGACGGCGTCGCGGGCCGCGTCGAGGGCGGGGCCGGCGCCGGGCCCGCGGCCGGTCCCGGGCGGACGGTCGCGGCCCTCGGGGCCGGCGGTCGGTGGTTCAAGGCCGGGCATCACCCCGGGTCCCGGGTGGGTCATCTGCGCCCCCTGCGCGACGGCGGAGCCGAAGGGTCTCCGCCGGGTGGTCTCGATGTCGTCTGGACGGTTGTCGCGGTCCGCGCGGACCTCGCGGGCCTTCCCGTGCTCTCCCGCACCGTCCCGGTCCTTATCTGAGTGTTCGCCGATCCCCGCCGTGCCGTTCAGTGCGCCGTCCGGGCCGCCGCCGCCCGACCCGTTGTCCCGGCCGTCCCCGTGGCCGGGCTCGGCGGGGCCGGGCGTCCGGTCAGGTCCCCGCACGAGCGACCTCCCCGAGCGTGACGAACCGGTCTTCGGCGAGTTCGGTGATCGCGACGTCCACGACGTCCTCCAGCGAGCCGCCGTCGGCGCGGACGGCCCGCTGGCGCTCGTACGGGGCGCCGTGGTCGAGCACCTCGCCGGCCACCTTCAGCTCCTCCGCGCAGCCGAGCCGGTCGGCGACCGGCTCGAGCTCGCGGATCAGCTCGTACAGGTCGTCGCGCAGCGGGACGGTGTGCCCGCGGTCGTCGGTGATCACGATGGCGTCGAGCCCGTACCGGGTGGCGCGCCACTTGTTGTCGCGCACCACCCAGGCGGCCGGCCGCGGCAGCGTGTAACCGCGGTCGAGCTGCTGTTCGAACAGCGTGACCAGGCTCTGGCACAGGGCCGCGGCCATGCCGACCTCGCGCAGCGTGGGGATGCCGTCGAACATCCGGATCTCGACGGTGCCGAAGTCCGGGTGCGGGCGGACGTCCCACCAGACCTCCTTGATGCTCCGGATGGTTCCGGAACGCAGCAGGGTGTCCATGTAATCCTCGAAGGCCGCCCAGTCGTCGAGCAAGTGGGGAGGACCGGCCGTCGGCAGCTGACCGAAGACGACGGCACGGCACGAGGCCAGGCCGGTGTCGCCGCCGCTCCAGAACGGGCTGGACGCGGTCAGCGCGAGGAAGTGCGGAAGGTAGGCGGACAGCGCGTTGACGATGGGGATCGCCTTGTCCACGTCGGAGACCCCGACGTGAACGTGCACGCCGAACGTCTGGATGCGGCGGGCGAGCCACTGCATCTCCTCGACGAGGTCGGCGTAGCGCTGCATCGGGGCCATGACCGCGTCGCGCCAGTCGCTGATGGGGTGGGTGCCGGTGCAGGCCAGCGCCAGGCCCCGGTCGGCGGCCGCGGACCGCAGGGCGGCGAGCGTGCCGGCCAGGTCGGCCTTGGCCTCGCCGACGGTGTGACGGATATCGGTCACGACCTCGACCGTGGACTCCATCAGCTCGTGCCGGATCCGGGGGTTGTCGCCGCCCTCGCTCAGCGCGGGCAGCGCGGCGAGCACACCGCGCGCGTCCTGCCGCAGGTGCCTCGTCTCCGCATCGACGAGCTGCAGCTCCCACTCGATACCGAGCGTAGCCCCGTTCGATGCGTTGAAGTCAATGGCCACGGCCAACCTCCGTCCACAATCGTTGCAGGTCGTTGCGTGGCACGTGGCGCAATTCAGCCAGCGGGTCCCTAAGCCTGGACAAACGCCGGTCCAGGTCACGTGTTCTCACCATGATGGCGCCCGTGTCCGCCGCCTCGCCGGACTCCATGCCCTTTGCCTGTCAATTGACTCTTCCGGGCGGTCGCGGGACGGGCCGGCGTCATCCTTTTCGGTCATCGATCTCGCCCACGGAACCCCACGATCGAACTAGTCAGTCTGTCCCAAATTCAGATTCGTGACGGACTGTAACCGATTCTAGTCGCCGCTGCTGTACCAAAAGTCACTCTTCGTCCCTTCAGTCCCAAGTGTTCCAGGCTTGCCGCTTTCCAGCACGGGTACCCCTTCGCCGGATAGGTCGCCTAGTCTGCGGGGGAGTCATGGGCGTTGGGGGCGATCGCGCTCCTGCGGAAGCGAGGAGTGTCGCGAGCGTGCACTCAGGACGATCGGACCGGCGGGACGGCGGCGCGGGCGGGGCACCGCGCCCGGGACAGCCCGCGCGTCCCACCCGGCCCGCGAGCCCGGACCGTCCCCCTCGCCCGGAGAGCCCGCCCCGCCCCGACCGCCCGCCGCGCCCGGAACGCCCCCGGCTCGGCCGTCCCGTC
>NZ_JBHTJA010000232.1:0-2233 GCF_042675525.1 Actinomadura sediminis | reverse complement strand
CGGGCGCGGGTGCGGCCCGGCGACGGCGGGCTGCTGGACCGCTGCGCCGGCGCGACCCTCGACGTCGGGTCCGGTCCCGGGCGCCTCACCGTGCCGCTCGCCCGCCGCGGCGTCCCCGTCCACGGCATCGACCTCTCGCCCGCCGCCGCCGCGCTCGCCGCCGCGGCGGGCGGCCCCGCCCTGCGCCGGGACGTGTTCGGCCGCGTGCCCGCGACCGGGCGGTGGCGGACCGTGCTGCTCGCCGACGGCAACATCGGCATCGGCGGCGACCCCGCCGCCCTGCTGCGCCGCACCCTCGCGCTGGCGGCCCCCGGGGGCCGCGTCCTGGCCGAGGTGGAGCCGCCCGGCGCCGCGTCCGGCACCGAACCGCTGCGGCTGCGGTCCGGCGGGGCGATCGGCGAATGGTTCCCGTGGGGGAGGGTCGCGGCCGACGCCGCCCCCGCGCTCGCCGCGGCCTGCGCGGCCGCCGTCACCGAGACGTGGGAGGAGGCCGGCCGATGGTTCGTCACCGTGCGGCGCACGCCCGCGCCGTCCTGACCGGGCTCGACGGCCGCTTCACCAGCGCGCTGCGCGGCGAGCGGGCCGCCGCGCGGCTCGGCATCGCCCTGGCCGCCGCCTTCGGCACGGCGTTCGTCACCGGCCTGATCAGCCACTTCATGCAGCACCCGCCCGGCTGGGCGCAGTGGCCGTCCCGCCCGGTGAACCTGTACCGGGTCACGCAGGGCGTGCACGTCATCGGCGGGCTCGCGACCGTGCCGCTGCTGCTGGCGAAGCTGTGGACGGTGTACCCGCGGCTGCTGCGGTGGCCGCCGGTCCGCTCCGCGGCCGGCGCCGGCTACCGCGCGGTGGTGTTCCTGCTGGTGGGCGGCGCGCTGTTCCAGATGGTGACGGGGGTGCTGAACATCTCCTACTGGTACGCGTTCCCGTTCTTCTTCACCACCGCGCACTACTGGACGTCCTACGTGCTGATCGGCGCGCTGCTCGTCCACGCGGCGCGGGAGTGGCCCGCCGCCCGCCGCGCCGTGATGACCGGGCCGGGCGACGCGGTCGGCCGCCGCGGGTTCCTGCTGACGGTCGCGGGCGCGGGCGGCGCGATCGCGCTGACCACGGCCGGCGCGGCGTTCCCGCCGCTGGAGCGTCTCGCGGTGCTGGCGCCGCGCCGCCCCGGCACCGGGCCGCAGGGCGTCCCGGTCAACACCTCCGCCGCCGGGGCGGGGGTCCTGGCCGCCGCCCGCGACCCCGCGTGGTGCCTCACCGTCACCGGCCGCGTCCGCCGCGAGGTCGTGCTGTCCCTGGACGACCTGCGCGCCCTGCCCGCGCGCACCGCGCGGCTGCCGATCACGTGCGTCGAGGGCTGGAGCGCGGACGCCGTGTGGGAGGGCGTGCGGCTGCGCGACGTGCTGCGGCTCGCGGGCGTCGACGACGACGCCCACGTGCGGGTGGAGTCGCTGCAGACCTGGGGGATCTACCGCACGTCCCTGGTGGCGCCCGCCCACTGGCGCGACCCGCTCACCCTGCTGGCGCTGCGGCTCGGCGGCGAGCCCCTGCACCCCGACCACGGGTACCCGTGCCGCCTGATCGCCCCGAACCGTCCCGGCGTCATGCAGACCAAATGGGTGCACCGGCTGGTGGTCGAATGAGGGCCCGTCTAATGAGGCCCCGTCTAATGAGGGCCCGCATCGCCCCGGGCCGGGCCCTGACGGCCGCGGCGGGCCTGGCGCTGATCGCCGTCGGGCTGCACGGCGTCGCCACGAACGTCGAGACGACCGGGTGGGCGCTGTGGTTCGCCGTGCCGGTGCTCGCGCACGACGCGGTGCTCGTCCCCGCGGTCCTGGCCGCCGGGTGGCTGACCGGGCGGCTGCCCGCCCCGGCCCGCACCCCCGTGCGCGCCGCGCTGGCGGCCGCCGGGTGCCTCGTGCTGGTCGCGCTGCCGCTCGTCCTCGGGTACGGCCGCCGCGCCGACGTCCCGTCCCGGCTGCCGCTGCCCTACGGACGCAACCTCGCCGTCGTCCTCACCGCGATCGCCGTCGCCGCCGCGCTCGCGGCCGCCGTCCGCGTCCACCGCGCACGCCGCGCCGAACCCCGCGGGCGCCCGGCGGAGACGGGCCCCGGCGAGGGGACGGCCGAAGCCGGTGACGGCGGGGGAGGACGGCGATGACGGCCACGGACCGCACGCGCGAGGACGGCGGCCGGGGAACACCGCGACGCGGCGGGCGGCCCGGCGGGCACCGGC
>NZ_JBHTJA010000231.1:0-2291 GCF_042675525.1 Actinomadura sediminis | reverse complement strand
CGCGTGCCCCCCGGCGCGTCCGCCGCCGGGCCGGTGAGGCCCTCGGGCGTCGGCGGGTCGGGCGGCGGCCGGCCGCCGCCCGACCCGCCGCTGCCCGCGCCGCCGCTCCGCTCCGGCTCGGGTGCGGGTTCCTTCCGTGCGTCGGCGGGCTCGGACGGCTTCGCGGGCGCCGACGACGATGGGGGATCCGACGGGGTGGGGGAGGGGGTGCTCGGTGCGAGCGACTCCCTGATGTTCCCCAGCCGGCACTTCCAGTTCTCGATCGTGCTCGCCGGGTCGGTTCCCTCCTTGCACACTTCGGCCGCCCCGGCCGCGTGCGCGGCGGGGGCCGTCAGCAGCAGGGTCAGGGCGCCCGCCGACATCGCCGCCGATGCCGCCGCCGACGCCGTTCCCGCGCGCACGAGCCGCCTGGCTCCGGATCGCCGTTCGGGCATGTCGCTCCTCCGCCTGGGGGTCGACGCCGTGCCCGCGGGGCCCGTGGCGGGCGCGGACACGACGTCACGGTGAGTTTCGCGCCACTTGGACCGATCCTGCCCCGGGGGACGCCTTCCGTAAACCCTCGACGACAGTGAACGCTTACCGCATCCCGCGTCACCGCGCCCGCGTCTCGGCGTCACGCGTCACCGCATCCCGCGTCACCGCATCCCGCGTCACTGCGTCACGAGGCGAGCCAGCCGCGTGCGCCGGTCGGGGGCGCCGGTCTCCCGGACGGCGCGCGCCAGCGCGGGCCCGGCGGCCTGCACCACCGACAGGTGCCGCACGGCCAGCCCGAACGTGGTGACGGCCAGCGGCCGCGACAGGCCCGCGTCCGGCAGGACGGCCACGACGGCGGGCCGCCGGGTCCCGCGGGCCTGCGCGGCGGTGACGGCCCAGCCGTGCCGCAGCCGGGCCGCGTCGGCGCGGGACAGCACGGCCGCGCCGCCGGGGAACTCGACGTCGAGCCCGTGCGGCCCGCCGCCCGTCACGACGCCGGTCTCGCCGAGCGCGGCGTGCGGCAGCGGCGCCGCCACCACCACCCGGTCGCCCGCGTCGAACCCGCCGAACGCGCCCGGCCCGGGGTTCAGCCGCTCCTTCAGCGCGGCGTTCAGCGCGCCGGTGCCCGCCGGGCCGCCCGCCGCGACCGCGACGACCTGGACGTCCGCCACGGGGATCTCCAGCGCGCGGGGGATCGAGTCGGTCACCAGCTGGACGGCGCGGTGCACCGCCTCGCCAGGGTCGGCGGCCGGGACGATCACGACCTCCCGCCCGGGGGCGTCCACGGCGGGCAGGTCCCCGGCCCGCACGGCCTCGGTCAGCGCGGCCACGGGGTCGCCGGGCGGCGTCGCGTCCAGTTCCACGACCGGGACGGTCTCCGACGCCTCCAGGTCGTCCAGCGGGCGGCCCGGCCCCGCGGGCGGCAGCGCGCCGGGCTCCCCGCACAGCACGAGGTGGGCGCCGTCGGGGCACGCCTCGGCGAGCACGGCGCACAGTTCGACGTCGAGCCCGGCGGCGTCCGCGACGACGATCAGGTCGAGGTCGAAGGGGCGCTGCTCGCCGCGCCCGTAGACGACCGTCCCGGGCGCGGCGGACGGGTCGTGGGCCGGCTCGAGCAGCCGGTGCAGGCTCGCGATGACCGGCCCGGTCCCGGCGTCGCCCGGCCCGGCCGGCGGGTCGGCGGCCAGTTCGTCGGCCAGGTCGGCGGCCGCGCGGTCGGTCGGCGCCGCGACGGCGGCCCGCACGCCCCGCGCCGCGGCGGCGCGCGCGATCCCGACGGCGGTGCGAGAGAGGTCCCCGGGCGCGCCCCGCAGAATGCTGACGCCGGTGCCGAGCGCGGCGGTGAGGGCGAGCGAGCGGTCCTCGGCGAGGCGGGCGCGCAGGTCCCGCACGGCCGCGTCGTCCAGCAGCGGCCCGGCGGTGACGGCGAGCCGCTGCAGGCCCTCGGCCGCCGCCTCCTCGGCCAGCGCCCACCGGGCGACGCCGAGGGACTCCTCGGGCTCGGGCGGCGCGGCGTCCCCGCCGTCCTCCCCGAAGTCCTCCTCGAACCCGGGTTCCTCGGTGAGCGGCACGACCTCGCCCTCGTCCAGCGCGGCCTCGACCGCCCGGCGCGGGTCGGCGACGCCGAGCCGCGCGAGCCCGTCGAGCACGTCGGGCAGCGGCGTGACGGTGTGGCCGTCGCGGGCCGCGCCGGTGAGCAGGTGCAGCGCGAGGGCCCCGCCGCGGCGCGGGTCGTCCGGGCGGACGTCCGGCCCGAGGACGGCGCGGGCGAAGTGGTCGGCCTGCTCCGGGCGGACGCCGGGGACGCGCAGCAGCCG
>NZ_JBHTJA010000230.1:0-2306 GCF_042675525.1 Actinomadura sediminis | reverse complement strand
GACCACCGGCGAGCACCACCGCCCGCAGATGCCGGGGCCCGCCGCCCGCGACCGCCACCAGCGCGAGCAGACGCCGCCGCCTGCGGACATCGACCGCCAGCGCGGGCCCGGCCAGCAGGACGATCTCCAGTGCGATCATCGCTCCGGCGAGCGCGACGACCGTGCCCGTCCGGGTCGCCGGCCACTCGGGAGGCGACGACAGGTCGATCGCCTCGGCTCGTCCGGCGCCCGCCGCCCCCGGCGGGTGCTCCACCACGTCGCGGGACAGGACCATGATCCCGTCCTCGTTGAACGCGGTGACGTCCTCCCAGGTCACCGGACCGCCCGCATCGATCAGCCACTTCCGGGAGGTGTTGCTCTCCGCCGCCCCGGCGGGGACGGCGCCGGGCAGCGTGAGCGCGAGGTTCTCCGTGGTCTTCCCACCGCCGGGCGTGTACGGGTCGCGCACGTACCCGACGACGCGCATGGGCGTCTCTTCGGAGCCGACCCGAACCGACCCGCCGAGCGCAAAGCCCCGCGCGGCGAGCGAGGGAGACAACGCGATCTCCCCCGGCGCCCCGGGCGCCCGCCCATCGGTGATCTCCAGAATCCCGCGCGCCATCGGGTCACGGACGTCCAGCTCGTGAAGCGGCACCCGCAGACGCCCGGCGGACGTCACGATCTCGACGTCCCCGAAGTTCATCGGCAGGACGCGCGCGTCCGCGCCGTACTCGGCGACGACCCGCCGGGTGATCTCCGCCGTGGTCCAGGCCCGCGCGTCGCCGGGCGGGCCCGGCCGCACCGCCATGGCGTCCCCGTTGTACGGGTGCTGCCGGATCGGGTCCCTGCCGCTCCCGCCGAGCAGGGCGTCCGCCGCGCCGATCTCGTGCGGCAGCGACTCCCGCGGGGTCCACTCCAGCGTCTTCCACACCACGCCGAACCCCACGACGGCCGCCACCGGCAGCCCGACCATGCACAGGATCAGCGCGGTGCGCCCCTTGGCGCGCAGCGCGTCCCGCCACGCGATGCGCAGCGCGGGCCGGTAGGACGTCATGGCGCCGCCCGGGTCGCGAGCGGCTTCGAGCGGGTGCACAGGCCCGCCACGGCGGCCGTGACCAGCGGGACCGCGAAGCCGATGATCAGGAGGACCGTCCACGGGGCGTCGAAGAAGGGGCCCCGCGCCGCTCCGCCGTCCTCCGGTACGCCCTCGGTGAGCACGCGGGCCGCGGCGAGGCCGGGGACGATGCCGGCGGCGATGCCGAGCCAGCAGCCCAGCACCGCGATGTACGCCGCCTGGCCCGCCGCCAGCAGCCGCCGGGTGCGCGCCCGGGCGCCGATGGCGGCGAGGACGGCGAGGTCGGGACGGGCGTCGGCGGCCGACAGGCCCGTCGCGATCAGCGCCCCGCCGAGCGTGAGGACGGCCGCGACCGCCGTGAGCAGCAGCATGAGCGTGTCATCGGAGCGGGTGAAGCCGCGCTCGACGTAGACCCGGCCGCCGTCGTACCCGTCGAAGGCGTTCAGCACCTCCGCGACGCGTTCCGCCTCCGCCTCGGTCGTACGGTGCTCCGCGCCGTCCACCCCGAACGCCGCGACGCGCGGCGGCACCCCGATCCGCTCGGCGGCGGACGGCGGCACGAGCGCCTGCACGTGCGTGTCCATGGCGACCGTGACGGCCGGGAGCCCGCGCACCCGCCCGAGCGTCCGCGGCTTCGGCTTGCCCGGTTCCCACAGTTGCACGGTGGCGGTCGTCGTCTCGACGGCGGGCGTGCGCGTCCCGAACAGGACGATCTTTCCGGCGGCGAGCGCCGCGGTGACCTCGGGCACGTCGCGGCCGAGCAGCATGCGGGCCTCGGCGGCGCCGCCCACGACCGTCTCCAGCGGACGGTCCCCGACGCCGTCGCCGCCGCCGAAGCCGGGGGTGAAGGTCACCGAGTGGCACGCGGGGTTGAGCGGCGGCGTGCAGTTCGCCCCGGGCAGGAGCCGCAGGTCGAGCAGCGGGAGACCGGGTTGCGCGCGCTCGATCGCGGCGCGGACCTCGGCCGTGCGGGCGTCGTTCGCACGGACGGCGTCCGCCCATGCCTCGCCCGCCCGGCCGTCCTTCAGCGCGTCCTTGGGCGCACGTTCCAGCGGCGGCCAGATCAGCGCCGAGTCCCGTGGCAGGTCCGCCGGGTACAGCTCCCGTTCCTGCTTCAGGTCGCTCGCCTGGGCGATGGCCAGCGCGCTCGCCCCGGCCACCGCGGCCATGATCGCCGCGACGGCGGGCGCGGTGCGGGCCCGGTTGCGGGCGCCGTCCCGGACGGCGAGCCGCAGCGGCACCGGCAGCCGCC
>NZ_JBHTJA010000229.1:0-2390 GCF_042675525.1 Actinomadura sediminis | reverse complement strand
CCCCTTCACCCTCACCGACGAACTCGACGGCACCACCTACACCTGGACCAAGACCAACTACGTCCACCTCGACCCGCACACCCGACCGGCACACGTCATGACCATCCGGCGGGACGGCGACGGGGACGGGGGGCGGTCCGCCGACGGCGGCACGGCCGGCGCGGACGGGACGGCCGCGCGTTCGTCCAGTCCCGCGTCCGCCACCGGAACGGCGCGGGCCGGCGGGAGCTGAGCTCCCGCCGGCCCGTCAGCCCGGCCCGCCGTTTCCGCTACGCGGCTGTATCTCTACGCGGCGGGCTCGGCGGTGCGGCAGGCGGTGAACACCGAGCCGAGGCCCTCGCGGTCGATGATCTCGCGGAGCTTGGCCGGTTGTTCCAGGAGGGACAGGCAGCCGCCCTCCGCGGCGACCCGCCAGCGGATGCCGAGCAGGATCGGCAGCGGGTCGCAGCGCAGCCCGAGCCGCGCGCTCATCCGCAGCATGAGGTGCCGCAGGTCGCCCTCGACCAGCGAGGTCAGCGTCTCCCCCAGACGCGGGACGGTGCGCTGGTCGAGCACGCCGGCCAGGTGGACGACCGTGTGGTCGCCGTCCGGCGCGGCGGCCGTGGTGATGGTCAGCTCGGACGGCGCGGACGGCGCCGGGGCCAGGGCCGCGTCCGCCGGGTGCAGCGCGCGGATGGCGTCGAGGACGTCCGCGGTGTCGGCCGGGCTCGTGCGGCGGCGGCCGGGCGGCGGCGCGGCCGTGGCCGACGCGACGTCGGGGAAGACCGGGACGAGACGTCCCAGCCCGGTGGCGTCCAGGGCGCGCCGCACCGGCGCGGACGCGTCCGGGACCACCGCCCGCAGCTGGCAGCCCAGCAGCCGCGCCCGGGTCTCGGCCCGGGCCAGCAGGACCAGCCCGGCGGCGTCGAGCAGCACGGCGTCGCCGAAGTCGACGACGACGCCTGCGCCGCGCCCGCCCGTCCCGGATCCGGCGGCCGGCGGCCGGGCCGCCAGGGACAGGGCGCGGCTCACGCCCTCCCGGATCCCGGCGTAGTTCTGCCAGCTGATCTGTGCGGGGAGCGTCAGCACGGTGAAGCCCCGCCGGGTCTCGATGCGCAGGCCCGGCACGATCGTGTCCTTCATGTCACATCCCGATCGGGGTTCGCGCGGCCGCGCGGGCCGGGGCGGGCGGAGCGGTCAGGTCGGTGCGGGCGCGCAGCGGCGGCGCGGGCGGGGCCCCGGCCACGCCCGGCGGCCGTTTCGCGGGAGCTTCGGACACGGGCGATCCGCACGCCCGCTCCCCGTCCGGGTGCGGCGGGCGCGCGCCCCGCTCGACGCCCGTGAGCCGGGACGCCGCGAGGCGTTCGATGGTCCGTTCCTCGGGCCGCACCCCGATGTGGGTGCAGCAGCACCACAGGTCGTCCACGCAACGGCGCACGCGCTCCGCCGGAATTCCGGCGAATCGGGCGCGCAGCCGGGTCACGAGGTCGTCGCGCGTCGGTACGACGTCATCGCGCGTCGGTACGACCGATGGCGACTTCTCCCAGCGCTCCACTGTCCCTCCGATCGCTTTGGACGAAACATTCTTTTCCGCCCGAACTGTCGTCAGCTGCCGCGCGGCATGTGCTGAGCTTGGAAATGACCTACCCCCGGCATGCGCCAGAAAAAGCCACGAACCTAAAAACCCGGACATGACACAACCGTCGCGCGGCAAGCATTCCGGAGCGCCCGCGCCAGTGTCACGGCCGTTCCGCACCGCCTTTTTGCCGCCTTTTTCCCCTCGCCCGCCCCGCGGAGCACCGGCCGTGACCCGGCGCGCCGGACCGCGCGGGCGGCGCGTAGATCGGCGGCGCGGCGGATCTACCGGCCGGGGACGCGGCGGCCCGCCCGGCGCGCGGGAGCGCGCGCGACCGAAACGCGAGAGACGGTCACGGTGCGTACGTAGATTTTTACGGATGGTTGCCGTCCGGGAACGTCGCCCGCGCGGCACGCGGGCATTGCTGATCTAGGTATCTCTCCAAGACAGCGGGGTGGGTCATGCACGTTCGGCCACAGATCAGCAGCGGCGGCGCGTCCGGCCGGAGCGACGCTCCCGAGCCGCCGGACCGGACGCGCCGGGACGAGCCGGCCCCGGCGCCCGGCCCGGCCGCTGAACCGGCCGCGGGACCCGCTGCGGGCCCGACGTCCGGGCAGGTCACCGGACCCGCCACCGGACCCGTCCCCGACACGTTCGACGAGGACGCGCCCCGCGTCCCGCACTGGTTCAAGACGGCCGTGTTCTACGAGGTGTCGGTGCGGGGGTTCGCCGACTCCGACAACGACGGCTACGGCGACCTGCGCGGCCTCATCTCCAAGCTGGACCATCTGCAGTGGCTCGGCATCGACTGCCTGTGGCTGCTGCCGATCTACCA
>NZ_JBHTJA010000228.1:0-2539 GCF_042675525.1 Actinomadura sediminis | reverse complement strand
CGCGCTGGCGCTGACGGGGCTGGCGGCGGCGTACGCCGGGCGCGATCCGCGCCAGGCGGCGCGGCTGCTCGGCGCGGCGGACGCCCTGCTCGGCGCGTGGCGCGCCACCCTGCCGCTGCACCGCACCGACGCCGAGCGGGCCCGGGCCGAGGCCGCCGCGAACGCGGGCGACGCCGCGTTCGGCGCCGCGTACGCCGAGGGGCGGGGCGCGCCCCCGGAGGACGTCGTCGCGGAGGAGGCGGACGCCTCACGCTAGGCGCCGCGCGCGGGGGTCATCCCGGGGCGAGCCCGGCGCGGACGGCGAACACCGCGAGGCGGATCCGGTTCGGGCAGCCGGTCTTGGCGAGGAGCGCGGCGACGTGCGTCTTCACGGTGGTCGCCCCCACGTGCAGGCGTGCGGCGATCTCCTGGTTGGACAGCCCCGCCGCGACCAGTACCAGCACCTCCCGCTCGCGCGGCGTGAGGTCGGCGGGCGCGGTCTCGGCGCGCGCGCTCACCGCCCGCTCGACCAGCCGCCCCAGCACCTCCTGGCTGAACGGGGTGCCGCCCGCGGCCGCGCGGCGGATCGCGTCCAGCAGTTCCTCCGGCGGTGCGCTCTTCAGCAGGAACCCGCGGGCGCCCGCGGCCAGCGCCGGGTAGAGGTGGTCGTCGTCGCCGAACGTGGTCAGCGCCAGCACGCGGGCGTCCGGGCGCGCCGCCGTGATCCGCTCGGTGGCCGCGGCGCCGTCCAGGCCCGGCATCCGCAGGTCCATCAGGGTCACGTCCGGGACGAGCCGCGCGGCCAGCGCCACCGCCCGGTGCCCGTCGGCCGCGTCGCCGACGACGGTCACGTCGCCGGCCGACTCGCAGAGCATCCGCAGCCCCATGCGGACGAGGTGCTGATCGTCGGCGATCAGTACGCGGATCACGCCCGCACCTCCTGCGGCGGCGGCAGTTCGGCCGTCAGCCGCCAGCCGCGCCCGGCCGGGCCCGCCGCGAACGACCCGCCGAGCAGGTCGACGCGCTCGCGCATGCCGGTCAGCCCGTGCCCGGGGACGGCCGGGCCGCCGCGCCCGTCGTCGCTGATCACCAGGCGGACGGCGCCGCCGTCGACGCGCGCGGACAGCCGGACGGTCGCGTCCGGCCCGGCGTGCCGGGCGGCGTTGGCGAGCCCCTCCTGCACCAGCCGCAGCAGCGTGACGCCGCGCATCGCGTCGAGGCACGCGACCGCCGGGTCGACGGCCGCCTCGACCGCCGGGCCCGCCGCGCGGCACCGTTCGACGGCCCGGGCCAGCGCGGCGGGCAGCGCGGCCGGTTCGACCGGGGGCGGCTCGTCCCGCACGGTGGCCGGGTCGCGCAGTACCGCGACCAGCCGGCCGAGGTCGTCGAGGGCCGCGGTGCCGGTGGCGTGCAGGTCGTCCAGGACGTCGCGGACGCGGGGCTCGGCGCCGGTCAGCACGTGCCGCGCCACGCCGACGCGCAGCACCATCGACGAGACGTGGTGCGCGACCAGGTCGTGCAGCTCGCGGGCGATCGCGGTGCGCTCGGCGGCCCGCGCCGCGCGCTCGTCGGCGGCGGCCCGCTCCGCCGCCTCCCGCGCGGCCGCCCGCGCCGACCGGACGTACGCACCCGCCAGGAGCAGGACGGTGAGGAAGACCGCGACGCGGAACAGCGCGGGCGCGACGTCCCCGGGCGGGTCGCCGATCCAGCCGACCGCGACCGCCGCCGCGAACGCCGCCGCCCCGGCCGCGAGCTCCGCCGCCGGGCGGCGCACGGCCAGCTCGAACAGCGCGATCGCCAGCATCGCCTTGACGGGGAACAGCACCGCCGAGTCCGCCGCCTCGGCGGCGCCCAGCAGGACCGCGAGCGCGGCCACGGCGGGCGCCGGCAGCCGCGCGGCCGCCGCGTACGTCCCGTATGCGGCGGCCACGAGCGTCCAGTCGGCGGCGCCGCCTGGGCGGTGCATGAGCGCCAGGTCCCCGGCCGCCAGGACCGCGACCAGCGCGGCGCGCAGCGGGACGAACCGGCGCGAGACGAACTCCTCCACCCGTTCGGCGAACACGCCCCGATCGTAGACGCCGGGCCCCGGCGGGGGCCTCGTCCGCGCGCAGGAGGGCGGCCTCCGCCGGGTGGCCGCCGGGTCGGCCCGGCCGGCCGATTCACCCGCGCGGGCGCCGCCGCTGTGATGGGGGCATGACCCTCATCGGTTTCGGCCGCGCGTTCGCGGTGCTGATCAGCGCGACCACGTTCGCGTTCCTGTTCGTCCACGACTCGTGGCGCACCGACAACCTCTTCCTGGTGCCGGACCTGGTCCTGTGCGCGCTGCTGCTCGCCGCGGCGGCGCTGCCCGGCCCGTACGCGGCGCCCGCGCTGGGCTTCGCGCTCGCGATGTGCACGGGGGTGTTCACCGCGTCGGTGTCCTCGTACGCGGTCCGCGGGGAGCTGGGCGCCGCGAGCCTGCTCGGCGTGGTGGGGTGCTCGGTCACGGCCGCGTTCCTGCTGGGCCGCGCGGCCGGGACGCTGGGCGCGGACGGCCGGGCGGCGCGGCGGCCGCGGACCT
>NZ_JBHTJA010000227.1:0-2679 GCF_042675525.1 Actinomadura sediminis | reverse complement strand
GGCCGTGGCGGGCGCCGGCGCCGGGACGGCCGCCGCGCCGGGCACGGCGGGCGCCCGCCGCGACGCCGACGACCCGGGCCTGGCCCGCCTGTTCGGCGTCGCACCCCGCACGGCACTGGCCGCCCGGGCGGTGCTGCCCGCGCTCCTCGGCGGAACCTGGCTCACCCTCGCCCTCACCGGCCCGAGCATCGCGGACGGCACGGCGTGGTGGGCGTTCGGCCCCGCGGCGGCGCCCGCGCTGGCGGCCGGGGCGCTGCGGACGGCGCGGCGGCGGCCCGTCGACCACGCCATGCCGACCCTCGACACGCCGTTCGGCTCCGTGCCCACCGGCCCGGTCCGGTGGGCGGCGACCGGAATCGACGTCGCCGCGCTCGGCTGCGCGCCGCTGCTCGCCGCGCTGAGCGCCCCGCCCACCGCGATCGGCGCCCACCTGGCCGTCCAGGCCGGCACCGGAATCGCGGTGCTCGCCGCCTACCTGGCCGCCGCGCGCCGCTGACGGGTCAGGCGGTGGGCTTCACCCCGGCGTCGGCGAGGATCTCGCGGTTCTCCCGGTAGAGGGCGTCGAACGCGGCGAGCTCCGCCTCGTCGTCCTCCTTGGCGAACGACAGCGGGCCCTCGCCCGCCAGCGACGCCCGGCCGACCTCCGCGCGGAAGACGATCGTGCCGTTGCCCTCCAGGACGGGCTGCCAGCGGCCCCCGGCCTCCTGCAGCCACGACCGCGCCGGACCGCCCGGGTTGCGCACCAGGACGGGCACGTCCGGGTCGACCCGGCCGAGCCGCGACAGCACCGCGCGCGACGCCGCCACACCCGAGCCGCACGACGGCGTCAGCCCCGCCCCCCGCTCGTAGGTCTGCACGTACACGTCGTCCGGGCCGCGCCCGTCCAGCGGGAGGACGAAGCTGACGTTCGCGCCCTGCGGGAAGGCGCCGCGCGCGTCCGCGACCCGCAGGCCCGTCTCGATCAGCTCGTCCTCGCGGTAACCGTCGATGACGCTCACCAGGTGGGAGTTCGGCACCGCCACCGCCGTGACCGGCAGCGACGCGTGGTAGGCGCCGAGCACCCGGTCGACGACCGGGTCGGCGGCCCCGGCGACGATCGGGTCTGCGGGCGCGAAGTCGACCGGCGGGAGCTCCACCGCCGTGCGCCGCACGCCGTGCGGCGTCGTCCCCGCGTCGCGGACCGTGAAGTCGTACGGGCCCGTGCGCAGCACCACCCGCCCCGCGTCGTAGCGGTCGAGGAGCAGGCGGCCCGCGCCGCGCATCCCGTTCCCGCAGAGCAGCGACTCCGAGCCGTCCGGGTTGAAGAACCACGCGCGGCCCGTGCCGTCGCCGCCGTCCACGATGAAGTAGACACCGTCGGCGCCGAGCCCGTCCCGGCGGTCGCACAGCCGCCGCACCGCGCGGGCGGCCTCCCCGCCGGGGAACAGCTCGTCCGGGGCACCGTCGATGACGAGGATGTCGTTACGGTTTCCGTGGACCTTGACGACCGGCAACTGCGACATGGCGGCTCTCTGACGTGCTGCGACGAATGATCCGACCATCGTACCGGCCGGTCTCCGGCGTTCGCGGGCCCGCGCCGTTAGCATCGCCGACGTCACATCCCCCGCACACACCTGGACGCGCCATGTGGGACGATCTCGCCCGCCTCCGGACCGGCTTCCTCCCGGACGTCGACGAGCAGACGCTCGTCCTGAAGATCGCCGAAGAGTACGGGGAGGCCGTCCAGGCGTACATCGGCGTCACCGGGCAGAACCCGCGCAAGGGAACCCACGGGACCAGGGAGGACGTCCGGGACGAACTCGCCGACGTCATCATCACCGCGGGCATCGCCCTCGTCGCGCTCACCGGCGACGACCCGGCGCGAGCCCGCGCGCACCTCGAACGCCGCCTGCGCGCCGTGACCGAGCGCTCTGGGGTCTGACCGCCGTCCCCGGTCCCCATCTCCGCGTGCACGATCGTCCCGTCCGGCATCGTGATCCGGCCGACTTCCCGGAACGCTCGATCCTCCGCGGGTCAGCCGTCCCGCCGGGCCGTCGTTCCGGGTGGTGCGAGCTTCGCCGCGATCGCGTAGTCGATGCGGACGCCGCGGTAGGTGGTCCTCGGCACGGCCTCGTCGGGGACGCCTTCCCGGACGCTCCCCGACGACGAACGGGCGTCGGCGTCCCCGGTGAACACCACCGAAGAATCCGGCACCACGTCGAACCGCAGCTCGTCCGCCTTGATCGTCGCCCGGAACAGGATCGCCGCCGAAGCCGCGACCTCGCCGTCCGGATGCTCACCGGCCATCGTCCGTCCTTCCCGGTCAGCGGCTCGGCTACCTGGAGAACACGCGCAGCAGGCTCCGGCCGAGATCCTGCAGGGACTCCTCGGTCTCCCGAAGCGCGCCGCGCAAGTCCGCGCCGCGCTCGGTGCCGTCCCCGTCGTCCCCCGTATCGCCGCCGCCCGTGCCTTCGGGCTCGCGGCGGTCGTCTCCGGCCCCGGCGGGTGCCGGACGCTCGTCTCCGGCCCCGGCGGGTGCCGGACGCTCGTCCTCGTCGGCGGCGAGGGCGCCCGCCCCGCGCGTTTCCTCGCCGACCCGCCCGGCGCGCAGGTCGGCCCGCTCCGCCGCGCCATCGGCACCCCGACCGGCGCTCTCCGCGGCGCCCCCGGCGCCACGGCCCGCCTGCTCGGCGGCGCCGC
>NZ_JBHTJA010000226.1:0-2903 GCF_042675525.1 Actinomadura sediminis | reverse complement strand
GAGGGCGCGGACGGGCGCGGGCGCGGGCGGGCGCGGGCGGGCGCGGCCCCGGAGGGACCGCGCCCGCCCGTGCCGGACGGTCACCAGGTGCAGGGCAGGTCCGCGCGGATGATCGTGGGGCCGCCGGGCGGGCTGTCCACGATCAGCATCCCGTCGATCGTGGCGGCCCGGTCGGCCAGGCCGGCGAGGCCGCCGTCGGGGGCGGCGACGGCTCCGCCCACACCGTCGTCGATCACCTCGACCACGACCCAGGCGTCCTCCCGCGCCACGCGGACGGACGCGCGGGTCGCGCGGGCGTACTTCGCGATGTTGGCGAGGGACTCGGCGACGATGAAGTAGGCGATGCTCTCCACCGCCGCCGGGGGACGCTCGGGCAGGTCGACGTCCACGTCCACCGGGACGGGCGCGCGGGCGGCGAGGCCGGACAGGGCGGGGTCGAGGCCGCGGTCGGTGAGGATGGCCGGGTAGATGCCGCGGGCCAGGTCGCGCAGTTCGGAGATGGCCTCCTTGGTGCCGGTGTGGGCCTGCTCGATCAGCGCGCGGGCGCCCTCCGGGTCGTGCTCGAGCTTGGCGCGGGCGCGGCCGATGTCCATCGCGACGGCCAGCAGGCGCTGCTGGGCGCCGTCGTGCAGGTCGCGTTCGATGCGGCGGCGCTCGGACTCGGCGGCGTCCACGCCGCGGGCCCGGCTGGCCTGGAGGCGGTCGGCGCGGGCCTGCTGCCGGCGCGCCTCCAGCTGGGACGCGTTCGGCCCGAGCAGGAACGCCGCGTACAGGGCGTGCCCGATCCCCATCACGCGCGTCACGTACATCGCCAGGACGGTGAAGGCGCAGCCGACGGGGACGGCGAGCAACCCCTCGAACAGGTTCTGCGGATCGTAGGTGACCAGGTCGCCCACCACGACCCGCATGTCCTCACCGAGCAGGACGACCACCGGCGCGGCGAGGAAGGCCCCGGCCGCCGCCCAGAGCGTCACCGAGATCGTGAACTCGACGAGCGTGACGGGGAACAGCAGCGCGAAGTACGCGAAGTCCTTCCAGGTGGCGGGGTCGGCCGCCATGACCTTCAGCTTCCGGAACAGGTTGCCCTTGGGCAGCGGCCGGTAGGGCGTCGGGATCGTGACGCCGAAGGCGCCCTTCATGAGCGCGCGTTCGATGATCGCGCCGCCCCGCCACAGCAGCAGGAGCAGGGCCGCCAGCGGCACCCCGACCCAGATGATGACGAGGCCCACCGACAGCGCGACCCCGGTCACCAGGAGCGTGAACCAGGCGGTGCCGAACGCCAGGCCGACGAGCTGGTAGGCCGCCGAACGCCAGGTGAGGGACGACCGCGCCATGTCCAGCGGCCGCCAGGACGCGCGCGCCACCGACCGTCCCGTGCTCGCGCCGCCGATCGTGGCGCCGCCCGGCACCGTGCTCAACCCGCCCATGACACCCCTCCGCGGCCGGTTCTCCGTACGTTTCCAGAGTGGTCGATGGGCGGGCGGGCCGCCATGATGGCCGCCTGTGGTTTCGGGGTGGGGAAAACCCCACCATGGGCGCCCGGCGCGCGCCGCCCCCGTCCGTACGCGCGTCGCCCCCGCCCGGACGGACCGGACGGGGGCGACGTGCGACGCGTCAGCGGTCGTCGGACACCGTCGTCTTCTGCACCTGCAGGAGGAACTCGGCGTTCGACTTGGTCTCCTTCATCTTCTCGATGAGGAGTTCCAGCGCCTGCTGGGTGTCGAGCGCGTGCAGCACCCTGCGCAGCTGCCACACGACCCGCAGCTCCTCGGGAGCCATGAGGATCTCCTCCTTGCGGGTGCTGGACTGGTCGACGTCCACCGCCGGGAAGATCCGCTTGTCCGCGAGACCCCGGTTGAGCTTGAGCTCCATGTTGCCGGTGCCCTTGAACTCCTCGAAGATGACCTCGTCCATCCGCGACCCGGTCTCGACCAGGGCGGTGGCGAGGATCGTCAGGGAGCCGCCGTTCTCGATGTTGCGCGCGGCGCCGAAGAAGCGCTTCGGCGGGTACAGCGCGGTCGAGTCGACGCCACCGGACAGGATCCGCCCGGACGCCGGGGCCGCCAGGTTGTAGGCGCGGCCGAGGCGGGTGATCGAGTCGAGCAGGACGACGACGTCGTGCCCGAGCTCGACGAGCCGCTTGGCGCGCTCGATGGCCAGCTCGGCGACCGTGGTGTGGTCCTCCGCGGGACGGTCGAAGGTCGAGTGGATGACCTCGCCCTTCACCGTCCGCTGCATGTCGGTGACCTCTTCCGGACGCTCGTCCACCAGGACGACCATCAGGTGGCACTCCGGGTTGTTCTTGGTGATCGCGTTGGCGATCGCCTGGAGCACCATCGTCTTGCCGGCCTTGGGCGGCGACACGATCAGGCCGCGCTGCCCCTTGCCGATCGGCGACACGAGGTCGATGATCCGGGTCGTCAGGACGCCCGGGTCGGACTCGAGGCGCAGCCGCTCCTGCGGGTACAGCGGGGTCAGCTTCGAGAAGTCGACGCGGCCCTTCGACTGCTCCGGCTCCATGCCGTTGACGGTGTCGAGCCGGACGAGCGCGTTGAACTTCTCGCGCCGCTCGCCCTCCCGGGCCTGCCGGACGGCGCCGGTGATGACGTCGCCCTTGCGCAGCCCGTTCTTGCGGACCTGCGACAGCGAGACGTACACGTCGTTCGGGCCCGGCAGGTATCCCGTCGTGCGGACGAACGCGTAGTTGTCCAGGATGTCGAGGATGCCCGCGACGGGGATGAGGACGTCGTCCTCACTGATCACCGGCTCCTCGTAGCGCTCGCGGCCGCGGCCGCGGTTGCGCTCGCGGAACCGGCGCCCGCGCCGGCCCCGGCCGCCGCCCTCGTCGTCGTCGTGCCGGCCGCCGCCGCGCTGGCCGCCGCGGTCGCGGCCGCCGTCGCCGC
>NZ_JBHTJA010000225.1:0-2979 GCF_042675525.1 Actinomadura sediminis | reverse complement strand
GGTGCGGGGGTCGACGCTCCCGGCGGCGGTGCGTCCCCGCAGGCGGCGCAGGGCGGCGGCGGCGCGGGCGACGCGTTCGCGGAACGTGGGCGGGACGTGCGCGAGGCCGCGGTGGGCGGCCTCGGCGGTGACCTCCAGGGCGGCGTCGAGCACGGCGCCCAGCGGGTCCGGCCGGGGCGGGACGGGCGCGTCGAGGTCGCCGGAGCCGTCGCCGGGGGCGAGGTCGGGGACGACCGTGGCGCCGTCGGCGGTCCGCACGGCGAGGGGGTCGACGACGAGGCCGCCCCGGTCGCGCCGCACCGACCCCGCGATCATGGTCGCGTCCGGGAGCGCCGCGGCGAGGGCGTCCAGCGCGGCGGGGCGGTGCGGGCTGTACTCGGCGGACACGACGGCGGTGCCGCCGGACGCCCCGGCGACCTCGGCCCGGAGCCGCTGCGCGCCCGCGTGGTAGCCGACGTCGCGGACCTCGGCGATCTCCAGCACCCGGACGAACTCCGCCTCGATCCGGGGCCGCACCGGCCGCGGCGGCAGCGTCTCCAGGCTCCGCCGGTGCGCCTCGAGGTCGCCGACGCGCAGCCCGGCGGGCAGGCCGTCCCACGCGCCGCCGAGCGGGGTGACGGTGGTCTTCGCGATGCGGCCGGCGGCGACGCGGACGACCCGGCCGGCGCTGCGGGTGGCGCTCTCGGACACGACGTTCGCGGCGGCGAGGGACCGCAGGGACGCGCCGAGGATCCGCCGCCCGGCCAGGTCGGCGCCCGTGAGCCGCTCCCCCTCGGGGACGTCCCACCGTCGCTTGAGGACGAGGACGACGCCGGTGGCGGCGTGCGCGAGGTAGACGTCGGCGGTGCGGGCGCCGCCGGTGCCGCCGACGCGGCAGCCGAGCGCGGCGAGCCGCACCCGGCGCAGCGGGGTCTGCGCGGCCTCGTCGGTGCCGAGGACGGCGGAGCGCGGCACCGTGGCGGAGTCGGCGCGGGACGCCCGCCGGCGGGCGTGCAGTTCGGCGAGGAGCTCGGCGAACCGGGCGGGATCGTGGTCGGCGCGGCGCTCGTGGTAGGCGGCGAGCTGCCCGGCGAGGTCGTCGGCGGCGGCCGCGGGCCAGTGCAGGTCGCGGGCCGCCAGCTCGGCGGCGGTGCGGCGCAGGCCCGTCGCGAGGACGGGGCCGGCGTGCACCGCGCCCTCCAGCAGGACCTGGTCGGCGAGCTCGACGGCGGCGTCGAGGGCGGAGTCGGCGGTGCCGGAGCGGGTGCCGCCCACGTCGACGCGGGCCTCGGTGGCGGTGAGGCCCCGCTCGTCCGCCTCCCGGAACGCCCACACCGCGAGGACGGTCGCCTGGCCGCGGACGGCGGCGACGGCGTCGGTGTGCACGTAGCCGAGCTCGCCCGGCACCAGGAACCGGACGGTGCAGCTCGGCAGCTCCACCTGCGCGACGGGGTCCTGCGGGGTGGGGCGGCGGACCGTCGCGGAGTAGCCGGAGCGGAGGGTGCGGCGGGCGGCGGTGAGGGCGCGCTGCCCGAGGACGCGGGCGAGCGCGTCGTCGTCGAACGCGCCGGGCGTCCAGTCCGCGGGGACGTCCGGGGCGGCGGGCGCGGGCGCGTCGCCGGTGCCGCCGGCGTCCCCGGAGTGGGCGCGCTGGTAGGCGAGGACGAGGCAGATGCGGTGCCGGCAGGCGCCCGTCGCCGCGCAGGTGCAGGTGGCGGCGTCCAGCCCGGCCCCGGCGGGCAGGGACGCGCGGGCGCCGTCGGGGAACGCGCCCTCGACGCCGCCGTCGGCGGCGACGGCGATCTCCGGCCCGTTGCCGGCGTCGAGGTCCTTGGCGGCGCGCTTGACCAGGCCCCGGTTGGCGAGGGCGGCGAGGGCGTCCGGCGTCAGCGCCAGCAGGTCGGCGCGGGTGGGCGCGGCGGCGGTCATCGGCCGATCCTCTCGGCGACGAACTCGGCGAGTTCCCCGGGCGTCATCGCGCCCATGTGCGCGCCCGCGGTCGCGAGGCGGCGGGCGAGGTCCCGGTCGTAGTCGGGGTTGGCGTCCTCGTCGAGCGCGGCGAGGCCGAGCACGTGGGCGCCCTGCCCGGCCAGGGCGCGCACGTCCCGGACGAGCCGGTTCGGG
This sequence comes from Actinomadura sediminis, assembly GCF_042675525.1. Classification (NCBI taxonomy): domain Bacteria; kingdom Bacillati; phylum Actinomycetota; class Actinomycetes; order Streptosporangiales; family Thermomonosporaceae; genus Actinomadura; species Actinomadura sediminis. Next base: position 876 of record NZ_JBHTJA010000225.1, on the reverse strand, counting down.
TCGCCGCCCTCGTAGAAGTCGGAGACCAGGGCGACGATCGTGCGGCGCGGGTTCTCCACGAGCCCGGCGCCGTAGGCGAACGCGCGGGCGATGTCGGTGCCGCCGCCGAGCTGCACCTTCATGAGGAGCTCCACGGGGTCGGTGACGTCGTCGGTGAGGTCGACGACGGAGGTGTCGAACGCGATCAGGTGCGTCCGCAGGCCCGGCAGCCCCCACAGGCACGCGGCGGTGACGGCCGAGTGGACGACGGAGCCCGCCATCGAGCCGGACTGGTCGACCAGCAGGATCAGCTGCCACCGCTCGACGTGCCGCCGGGTGCGCGACAGGAACTTCGGCTCCTCGATGTAGAGGCGCCGCTCGTCGGGGCGGTAGTGGGCGAGGTTCGCGCGGATCGTCCGGTGGAAGTCGAAGTTGCGGGAGTGCTTGATGCGGCTCGGACGCCGCGACCGGGTGCCGTGGAACGCGCGGCGGACCTCGGTGGCGAGCTTCTCCATCAGTTCCCGCACGACCTGCTCGACGATGCGGCGCGCGAGGACGAGCACGTCGTCGTTCATGAGGTGCTTGGTGCGCAGGACGGCCTTGAGGAGCGTCTGGTCGGGTTCGATGCGCTCCAGGACGGCCGGGTCGGTGACGACGTCGTGGATCTCGTAGCGTTCGACGGCGTCGCGCTCGATCCGCTCGATCGTCTCCTTCGGGAAGAGCCGGTGCACCGCGTCGAGCCAGTCGACGGTGGTGACCTGCGACGGCCCGCTTCCGCCCCGCCGGTCGCCGCTCTGCTCGGCGTCCCCGCCGCCCTCCTCGGAGCCGCCGCCCGCGCCGCGCCCGCCGCCGCGGCGCCCGCCGCGCCGGGCGACGTCGGGGTCGCGCCCGTACAGC
>NZ_JBHTJA010000224.1:0-3148 GCF_042675525.1 Actinomadura sediminis | reverse complement strand
CGGTTGCCCGGCAGCCGCGGGGTCCGGGCGCCCGCCGCCGCGGCGACCTCGGCGGTGCCGTCCGCGGACGCGTTGGCGGCGACGATCACCGGGGCGGGGTGGCGGGCGAGGCTGCGGCGCAGCTCCGGGGCGCGGTCGCGGGTCGCGACGACGATCGTGACCCCGGACGTCTCGGGCGGCCGCACGCGGGCGGCGCCGGCTCCGGATCGGGTCTCGGTCATGGGCGGTTCCTCCCGGGGCCGGTCAGCTCACGTAGCGGCGGGCTTCGGACGTCCGCTGGGACGTCTCCAGGGTGCGCAGGCGGTCCTCGACGTCGCGGGGCAGCGGGCGGCGCTCCCGCGCGACCCAGCCGCGCGCGGCGGCGGCCTCGGCGAGCGCGGCGGCGGTGACGCGGTCGCGGGGCAGCGTGCGCAGCAGCCCGGCGGTGCGCCGCGCGGCGGCGGGCAGCGGGCGGCGCAGCCAGGTGAACCACAGGGTGTTGCGGATGCCGTGGCGGCGCCGCAGGTGCGCGTCCCGCACCGTGGACGGCCGGTGGTGCACGACGACGTCCTCCGCGTAGCACAGGTGCCAGCCGAGGGTCATCAGGTCGGCGCTGAGCAGCTCCTCCTCGCCGCCCAGCCACAGCCGCGGCGAGAACCCTCCCGCCTCCCGGAACGCCTCGACGCGGATCATGGACGCGCCCGCCAGGAACGACCCGAGCGCGGGGCCCGGCAGCCCGCCGGGGCCGGGGACGGGCGAGTCCCGCAGCTCGGGGACGATCGGGTCCTCGCGCCCGCCGGGCTCCACCAGGATCCGGCCGGTGACGACGGCGAGCCGCGGGTGCGCGTCCAGCATCGCCGCCGCGCGGGCGGGTGCGTCCGGCTCCCACCAGGTGTCGTCGTCGCAGAACGCCGCGTACGGGGTGCGCACGTGGTCGACCGCGAGGTTGCGCGCGACGGCGCCGAGGTTCTCCGGCGACCTGATCAGCCGGACCTCGGGGAAGCCCGCGGCGACCGCGTCCGGGGTGCCGTCCCCGGAGGCGTTGTCGACCACGATGATCGGCGGGCCGTCCGGCAGGGCCCGCAGGCGGGCGAGGACGGCCAGCAGGGACTCCCGCCGGTCCCGGGTGATGACGACGACGGTGTAGCGCATGGGTCGGCGCTACCCCGGCCACCGCCCCTCATGCGCCCGCGGCGGCGGGATCGCCACTGAAGTGGCACTTCTCTCAGCAGCGCCTTTTCACCTCCGCCGCGTTTAGCGTCCCAGTTCTCGGCAATGCCCGGAATTACCTATAGGGGATTTCCGCTCCCCGGCCGATGTCTATGACGCAGGCATCGCCATTCCACACCGATCGTCCGCCGAACGGGGCCTTGTCATGCGTGTGCTCGGAATCAATGCGATCTTTCACGACCCGGCCGCAGCGCTGGTGTCGGACGGCCGCGTCGTGGCGGCGACCGAAGAGGAGCGGCTCAGCCGCCGTAAACACGGGAAGCGGCCGGTGCCCTTCTCCGCCTGGGAACTGCCGGAGAAGGCGGCCCGCTGGTGCCTGGACGAGGCCGGGCTGGAACCCGGCGACCTGGACGCCGTGGCCTACTCGTACGATCCGGGCCTGGTCGAGCCGGGCCTCGACGGGCACGACGTGAACTGGGAGAAGCTGCGCACGCTGTACGCGCGGCGGGCCCCGAACTTCCTGGCCACCGCGCTCCCCGGGCTCGACCCCGGGATCGTCCGGTTCGTCCCGCACCATGTGGCGCACGCGGCGTCGGCGGCCCTCGCCGCGCCAGGCCCCGGCGAGGGCGACGTCCTCGTCCTGGACGGGCGCGGCGAATCCCACTCGCACCTGGCCGGGACGTACGCGAACGGGGAGCTCACGCCGCTGCACGCGCAGCGGCTGCCGCACTCCCTCGGGCTGATGTACGAGGATTTGACTGAGCACCTGGGCTTCCTGCGCTCCAGCGACGAGTACAAGGTGATGGCCCTGGCCTCCTACGGGGAGCCCCGGTTCCTCGACGAGCTGCGCGAGCACATCGGCGCCACCGGCGACGGCGGTTTCGCGGTCGCGCCGATCGACTGGGGCTCGCTGGCGAAGGCCCGCACCCCGGACGCCGAATGGACCCGCGACCACGCCGACCTCGCCGCGAGCGTCCAGGCGCGGCTCGAGGAGGTGCTGCTCGACCTCGCGGGCTGGCTGCACGGCCGGACCGGCTCCCGCCGCCTCATGCTGGCCGGCGGCGTCGCCCTCAACTGCGTCGCCAACTCCCGCCTCGCCGAGGCCGGGCCCTACGACGACGTGTGGGTGCAGCCCGCCGCGGGCGACGCGGGCACCGCGCTCGGCGCGGCCCTGCACCTGGCGCGCTCGTCCGGCGACGAGATCGAGGCGATGCCGGGCGCCGACCTCGGCCGCGGCTGGGACGACGACGAGATCGCCGCCCGCCTCGACGTCGCGAAGATCCCCTACGAGCGTCCCGCCGACCTGGCCGCGACCGTGGCCGAGGCCCTCGCGCACGACCAGGTCGTCGCGTGGTTCCAGGGCCGTTCGGAGTTCGGCCCGCGCGCGCTCGGCCACCGCTCCCTGCTGGCCCACCCGGGGCACGCCGCGAACGTCGAGCGGCTCAACGACGTGAAGGGCCGCGAGCAGTTCCGGCCGATCGCGCCGATGGTGTCGCTCGACCGGGCGGCGGAGATCTTCGAGGGCCCGCTGCCCAGCCCGTACATGCTGTTCGTGCACGGGGTGCGCCCGGAGTGGCGCGAGCGGATCCCCGCGGTCGTGCACGTCGACGGGACCGCCCGCATCCAGACGGTCGCGGACGACGACGAGCCCCTCGTCGCCCGGCTGCTGCGGGAGTTCGACCGCCGCACCGGCATTCCCGTCGTGATCAACACGAGCCTGAACACCGCGGGACGTCCGATGGTCGACGATCCCCGGGACGCGCTGGAGTGCTTCGGGTCCGCCCCGGTGGACCTCCTCGCCATCGGCCCGTTCGTGGTCCGGCGCCGGGAGGTGCACGCTTGATGGACTACACCGTCGTCGTGCCGACCGTCGGACGGGAGAGCCTGCGCGGCACGCTGAGCGCGCTGCTCGCCGGCCTCGTCGGGTCCGCGCCCGCGCCGCGGGAGATCATCGTCGTCGACGACCGGCCGGCGCCCGGCGCGCCGCTGCCGCTGCCCG
>NZ_JBHTJA010000223.1:0-3243 GCF_042675525.1 Actinomadura sediminis | reverse complement strand
CCCGGCCGGGCGCGGTCGCGAGCGTCGCGGCGCTCGCCGTCGTCGCGGCGGGGCTCGGCACGTGGACGGCGCGGTGGACGTCGGCCGGCAAGGGCGTCGCGGCGGTCCCGGCGGCGGACCCGCCCGTCGAGCTGGCGCCCTACCGGGAGGTGGACGCGTACGCGGTGCGGGTCCCGGCGACATGGCGGGTGGAACGGCGCGGCGCGGTGATGCGGTGGCTGGACGGCGCGGCCGGGCGCGGGCTGCGCATCGCCCCGGCGCCCGGGGATCCCCTCGCGGGACTGCGGACCGCCGAGCGGGCGGTGCTCGCGGACGGCCGGCATCCGGGATACGACCGGGTGCGGCTGGGGCCCGGGCCGGGACCCCGCGACGCCGCCGAATGGGAGTTCACCTGGCGGGACGCCGACGGCGGACGGCGCGCGCTGTGCACCCGCACGTCCGGGTACGAGCTGTGCTTCGCCGCGCCCGAGGCGCGGTGGCGGCCGGATCGCCGCCTCTACGACCGGATCCTCGCCTCGTTCCGCCCGGACGGCGGCACGGCGGAGGCTTAGAGCGTCTGCTGGAGGCGGAGGAGGAACTCGGCGTTCGACGACGTGCCCTTCATCTTCTCCAGGAGGTGCTCGACGGCCTGCTGCCGGTCGAGGCCGGACAGGGCGCGGCGCAGCCGCCACGTCAGTTCGAGCTCCTGGGGGGACATGAGCAGCTCGTCGCGGCGGGTGCCGGACGCCTCCACGTCGACGGCCGGGAAGACGCGGCGGTCGGCGAGGCCCCGGTCGAGCTTCAGCTCCATGTTGCCGGTGCCCTTGTACTCCTCGAACAGGACGTCGTCCATGCGCGACCCCGTCTCGACGAGCGCGGTCGCGAGGATCGTGAGGGACCCGCCTTCCTCGATGTTGCGGGCGGCCCCGAAGAACTTCTTCGGCGGGTAGATCGCGGTGGTCGCGACACCGCCCGCCAGGATGCGGCTGCTGGACGGCGCCGCGAGGTTGTAGGCGCGGCCCAGCCGGGTGATCGAGTCGAGCAGCATGACGACGTCGTGGCCCTGCTCGACGAGCCGCTTGGCGCGCTCGACGGCCAGTTCGGCGAGCGCCGTGTGGTCCTGTGCGGGCCGGTCGAACGTGGAGTGCAGCACCTCGCCCTCGACCGTCCGCTGCAGGTCGGTGACCTCCTCGGGACGTTCGTCGATCAGCACCACCATCAGGTGCGCCTCGGGGTTGCCGCGCGCGATCGAGTTCGCGAGGGCCTGCAGCATCATCGTCTTGCCGACCTTCGGCGGCGACACGATCAGCCCACGCTGGCCCTTGCCGATCGGCGCGACCAGGTCGATCACGCGGGTGGCGAGCGGGCCGGTGTCGAGCCGGAGCCGCTCGTCCGGGAACAGCGGGGTCAGCTTGCCGAAGTCGGGACGTCCCGCGGCCTCGGCCGGCGGGCGCCCGTTGACGGTCTCCAGGCCCGCCATCGCGCGGAACTTGTCGCGGCCCGTCTTCGGCGGCCGGGCCGTGCCCGCGACGATGTCGCCGGGCCGCAGGTGGTGCGCCTTGACCTGGGCGAGGGAGACGTGCACGTCCTCGGGCCCCGAGAGGTAGCCGGAGGTGCGCACGAACGCGTGCTTGTCCTGGACGGCGAGGATGCCGCTGAACGGGACGAGCGGTTCGTCCCCGGCCGGGCGCCGCTGCCCGCCCTTGCGGGCGGCCTGCGCGGGCACGGTGTGCCCCCGGCTGTTCGTGCCGGAGGTGCGGCCGGGGCTCAGCATGGAAGTGGACATTCGGGTCCCTTCTCCGGCGAACGCGGACGAATGAACCGCGTGCCGGGGGTCGATACCCCGCGTACGGCGGCGGCTTCCGCGGCGCGTACGCGAGAGAAGATGTGAAAAGCAGCTCGGTTCACCGGGCTGACGTCGGCTCCCTAGGTGCGGCGGTCCGGGCCAGTGGCGACCGGACGGTCGTTCACCGGGCGCTCAGATGGCCCGGGCGGGGAAGAAAACGCCTTCGCCGCCTGCCTGCGGCGAACTTTGGACGCTGCCTCGACATTACAGCACGTGCGGCCGCTCGCGCATTCCCGGGGCGGTGCCGATTTTCCCGCTCACCCCGGCTGCACCGACACGACGCGGAACTTCGCCCGGTCGATCAGCCCGTCCTGCAGGCATCCGAGCATCCGCCGCAGCGCGTGCTCCCCCAACGCGGGACGCACCACGATCGCGTACCGGCGCTCCCCCAGCGGGACCGCCCCGCCGCCCCGCACGTACGGGCGCGTCGAACCCCGGCAGTACTCCCACAACCGGTCGACCAGCGGGTCCACGGACGCCGCCCCCGTCTCGCCCCGCGTGTCCGCCTCGATGACGAGGGTGCTCGCGGCCGCCGCGACCGGCTCGTCCGGCCGGTCCTGCGTCAGTTCCGCGAGCTGGTAGACGGCGACCCCCGCGACGAGGGCCCCGGCGAGGCCGAGGGCGAGCGGGCGGCCCCGCCCGTCCCGTCCGGGCTCCGGCGCGCCCGCGAGCACGCCCCCGCCCGGCGGCGCCAACGCCGCCGGGAGCCCCGCGTCGCGGCCGAACGCCCCCGACACCCGCTCGACCAGCGCGGCGAGCCCCGACACGATGATGCCCGCGCCCAGCAGGACCGGGATGAACACCCGGTACCGGTCGTCGTCCTCGAGCCACCGGAACCGCGGCGCGTCCGTCCCGCCCTCCGCGTACCGGCCCCGCGGGACGGGCGCCGGTTCGGCCCGCAGCTCCGCGAGGCTCCGCTCGATCCGGGCGAGCCGCCGCGCGCCCGCCGCCGCGACCCCCACCACCAGCGCGATCAGCAGCAGCACCCCGGACATCAGGGCCCGCTGCCACTCCCACCGCGCCAGGTACACGACCACGTACGCGGCCGTCCAGAAGATCGTGACGCCCAGCACCAGGTAGCCGAGCCGCCGCGCCGTCATGCGACCGACTCCTCGCCCGCGCGGTCCGGCGTCTCGACGCGTCCGGTGTCGCCGTCCACCAGCAGCCGCGTCCCGTCCGGGAACCGGTCGACCGCGCCGCGCAGCCCGACGACCGTGGGCACCCCCATCTCCCGCGCGAGGATCGCCAGGTGCGACAGCGGGCTCCCGGTCTCCGCGACGAGCCACGCGAGCGCCGGCAGCCGCGGGGCCAGCGACGGCGCCAGCGTCCGGACCACCAGCACCGCGCCGGGCGGCGGCTCCCCCGGGCCCGCGTGCACGAGCCCCTCGCCCCGCTCGCCGCCCGCGGGCCGCGCCCGG
>NZ_JBHTJA010000222.1:0-3247 GCF_042675525.1 Actinomadura sediminis | reverse complement strand
GACCTGCCGGCCCGGCCCCGCGCCGCCGCCGCGGCGCGCGCCCTGACCGCCGGCGCCCTGCGCGACTGGCGCGTCGCCGACCCCGACGACGCCGACGACATCGTCCTCATCGTCGACGAACTGGTCACCAACGCCGTCCTGCACGGCGCCGCCCCCATCCGGCTCCGCCTGCACCTGCACGGCCGCCGCCTCACCGGCGAGGTCACCGACGGCCGCGCCGCCGCGCCGCCGCCCGCACCCGCCGACGTCCCCCTCTGGCACGAAGCCGGACGCGGCCTGCTGCTGGTCGCCGCCCTCGCCACCGAATACGGAACCCGCACCAACGCCGGCGGCCCGCACACCAGCGAGGACGAGCACGCGGGAGGCAAGACCGTCTGGTTCAGCAGGCTGCTCAACCCCGGCGAAGGCCACCTCCCCGCCACCCGCACCTGACAACCCCCACCCGACCCCCGGGTCACGGCCGCAGCGGGCACCGCTCCACGCCCCGCACCTCCGGCGCCGCCTCGCCGCCCAGCCGGTCCAGATGCCACTCCACATGCGCCACCGGGCCCCGCGGCCCCGCCAGCAGCTCCGCCAGCGGACGCGGCCCGCCCGGCGGCCCGTACGGGCGCGGATCCGGCAGTTCCCCCTCCCACAACGCGTCGTCGCACCCCGCCGCCCAGTGCGCCACCCCCTCCAGCACCTGCTGCAGATCCCGCAGCACCTCCGCCAGCGACCGCGGCGCAATCGCGTCCTGGATCATCCGCTCCCGCGCCGCATACGTCGTCGCCCGCCCGAACGCCCGCGGGAACGGCGGCCGCCGCCCCTCCAGCACCGGCTCGGCGCCCGTCGCCGCCGCCCGCACCGCCGCCGCCTGCCACCGCGTCCACTCGGCCAGATGCCCCGCCACCGCCCGCAGCGCCGCCGCGCCCTCCCGCCCGTCCCGGACCTCCGCCGCCTCCTCCCGCAGCCGCCCCCGCACCCGCTCCACCCGCTCCAGCGTCCACGCGCGCGCCCCGCCCGGCCCCCGCCGCCGGTCCGGCGCCGACGGCGGACGCGGCAGCGGCACCCGCAACACCGCCAGCAACTCCTCCAGCTCCCGCACCCGCGCGTCCCGCCCCGCCAGATACGCCGCGCCGATCCGGTCCACCCGGAAATTGCGGGGCCCCTCCCGCGTCAGGCACCACCCCACCAGATACTCGCCGTAAGGGGCCGTCACCAGCCCGGACGCCTCCACGTCCCGCAGCGTCCGCGTCCCCGACCGGTCGGTGTAGACCAGCCGCACCACCCGCCGCGACCGCACCGCCTCCACCAGCGTGTCGCGCACCGGCCCCGTCAGCGACTCCGCCTCGCCCACCACCGGCCGCGGCGGCTCCTCCAGCACATGACCCCCGCCGGGCCCCGCCCGCACCGGCAGCCCCCCGGCCGCCAGCAGCTCCAGATCCCGCCGCACCGTCCGCTCACCGGCCCCCAGCCGCTCCGCCAGCTCCCGCGGCCGCAACGGCTCCGGGGCCGCCCCCCGGAGCTCGGCGACCAGCAGCAGCAACCGATCTGCACGTTCCACGCCCTCCATGGTCACCCGCCGCGCCCGCTTCATGCGCTCACGCGCAAGCCCCGATCCCCTCACCCCGCGCCCCCAACCGCCGCCGCCCCGGGCCCCTGAGCCCCCCGCCAGAGCCCACCCGCCCCGAACCCCCAGGTCACCCGGGCCGCCCCCGAACCGGGACACCCGCACACCCCCAGCCCGGCACCCCCTGCCACACCCACCCGAAAACCCAAAAAAGCAGCGGTCCCGGCGGGCTCCCCAGCGTGGACCACCGGCCCGGACGTCCCGAGCGTCCGGACGCAACGCCCCTCAACCCACCCCACCACCACACAACGGCCGCCACACAACGGCCGCCACAACGCGGACGTCCGGCACCCGCGGCAGCCGCATCGACGTACCGTGCGGGCGTCGTCCGGCGGCGGCCAGCCCCACGGCCCGCGCGCCGGTCTCCGTGCCGAGGACGGCGGCGAGGACGGCGGCGATGACGACCTGCCCGTCGCGGGAGCCACCGTCCTGGAGCGCCGACCCGGCGCGCCCGGGCCCGGCTGTGCGACCTCGGCCCGACCATGACCGGCGCGCCCGCCGCGCCCCGCGAACGCCCCGCGTGCCGGTCCCCGACGTACGCCTCGTCGACGTCGTCGACGTCGGAGCGCGGTCCGGCGCCGGGCCCGGCGCCGGACCGCCGTCACCCGCGACACCGGCTCCCGCCCCGGGTGCCGGTGCACAGAGCCGACGCGCGGGGGAGGTGGGGTCGCGTCAGCGGCCCGACAGCTCCGCTGCCAGGCCCGCGAAATCCGACGCCGTCAGCGACAGGATCTCCTCGTCGAGCGCCTGGGTCTCCTCCGCGCTGCCCAGCCGCCGCGTCGCCGCCCGGTCCAGGTACGCCTCCACCAGCCGCGCGCCCGTCAGCCGCCCCCGCGGCCGCAGCCCGCCGATCTCCCGGTCGACCACAGCCCACGCGTCCGCGCCCAGCCGCAGCGACCGCTCCTGCGCCAGCAGCCCCACCAGCGCCGCACGCGCCCCCGGCTCGGTCAGATCCGGCAGCCGCACCGCGCGCAGATCGGTCACCAGCTCCGGCGACGCCGCCGACAGCTCACCGACCCGGTCCGGTCCGCACGTGCCCAGCAGCGCCGTGTCGTTCACGCCCTCCAGCCGCGTCCGGTACAGCACCGTCGCGTACGCCGCGCCCTGCGCCTCGTCCAGGATCAGCGTGTCCAGGCCGTCGAGCAGCAGGACGTGCCCGGCGTGCTCCTCCAGCGCCTCCCGCAGCCCCTCCGGGCCTCGTTCGCGCAGGTCGTCGGCGTGGACCGAGCGGACCTCGCCGCTGGAGGCCTCCACCTCCGCCAGCGCCCGCGCGACCATCCGAGCCAGCCGCCGCTGCCCGCTGGACGGCCCCCCGATCAGCAGCAGCGCCGGCGCCGACGCGCTCGACACCTGCTGCCCGCGCAGCCGCCGCGCCCACTTGCCGCGCCGCCGCACCTCGGTGACGACCCGCTCGATGTCGTCGGCGCCGCACAGGAACCGGATCCCGTACGCCTCGGCGATCTGGGCGCCCTGGTCGGGGGCGGGCGCCGGAGGCATCGGCGGCGGCGGTGCGGGCACCGGCGCGGGCGGCGGCGGCAGTTCCCCGCCCGGTTCGCGGTCGGCGTCCCGCGCCCAGTCCGGTACCGGCGCCGCGGCCGGGCCCGAGCCGGGCCACCCCGGTCCGGGGTCGAGCTGGGG
>NZ_JBHTJA010000221.1:0-3250 GCF_042675525.1 Actinomadura sediminis | reverse complement strand
CCCCGGCAGCTCCGAGAGCCGCGCCGCCTGGGCGCGCAGCGCGTCCTCCGACCGCCCGGACAGCAGCACCGGCACGAGCGGGCCCTCCGCGGGGCGGTCCGCCGGGGCGGCGTCCCCGCCCGTCCCCGCGCCCGCCCCGGGCGGCTCGTCCGGCGACTCCTCCAGGACGACGTGGGCGTTCATGCCGCTGATCCCGAACGACGACACCCCGGCCCGGCGCGGCCGCCCGGCGCGGCGCGGCCAGGGCTCCGCCTCCGTCAGGAGGCGGACCGCGCCCGCGGACCAGTCCACGTGCGGGGACGGCTCGTCCACGTGCAGCGTCGCGGGCAGCGTCTCGTGCCGCAGCGCCTGCACCATCTTGATGAGGCCGCCGATCCCGGCGGCCGCCTGGGCGTGCCCGATGTTGGACTTCAGGGAGCCGAGCCGCAGCGGCGCGGCGCCGCCGGGCCGCCGCCCGTAGGTCGCCAGCAGCGCGTCCGCCTCGATCGGGTCGCCGAGCCGCGTGCCGGTGCCGTGCGCCTCGACCGCGTCCACGTCGGCCGCGGTGACGCCGGCGTCGGCGAGCGCGGCGCGGATCACCTTCCGCTGCGCCTTCCCGTTCGGTGCGGTGAGCCCGTTGGACGCGCCGTCCGCGCCGGTCGCGGCGCCGCGGATCACGGCGAGCACCGGGTGCCCGGCGCGGCGGGCGTCCGACAGCCGTTCCAGCACGACCATCCCGGCGCCCTCCGCCCAGGCCGTCCCGTCGGCGGCGGCGGCGAACGCCTTGCACCGGCCGTCGGCGGCGAGCCCCCCTTGCCGGGAGAACTCCACGAACATGCCGGGCCCGGTGAGGACGGCGACGCCCCCGGCGAGGGCGGCCGCGCTCTCGCCGCGCCGCAGCGACTCCACCGCCAGGTGAACCGCCACCAGCGAGGACGAGCAGGCCGTGTCGACGGTGAGCGCGGGCCCCTCGAACCCGAACGTGTAGGCGATGCGGCCGGAGGCGACGCTGGGGCTGCCCCCGGTCAGCAGGTGGCCGCCGAGACCGTCCGGCGGGGTGTGCAGCGGCGGGACGTAGTCCTGCGCCATCGCGCCGACGAACACGCCCATCGCCCGGCCGCGCCAGTCGTCCGGCGCGATCCCGGCGCGTTCCATCGCCTCCCAGGCGGTCTCCAGCAGCAGCCGCTGCTGCGGGTCCATCGCGAGCGCCTCCCGCGGCGAGATGCCGAAGAAGGCGGCGTCGAACCCGGCGGCGTCGTCCAGGAAACCGCCGCCGCCGGTGTCCGCGGCGGCGCGCAGCGCCTCCAGGTCCCAGCCGCGGTCGGCGGGGAACCCGGCGACCGCGTCGCGGCGCGCGGCGACGAGGCGCCACAGGTCGTCCGGGGACGCGACGCCGCCCGGGAAGCGGCAGCCCATCCCGACGATCGCGATCGGCTCGGCGGACCGCCCGGCGCGCGCGTCCCGCCCGGCCTCGGAGACCTCCCCGGCCAGCAGGGCGGCCAGGGACGTGCAGGTGGGGTGGTCGAACAGGGCGGTGGCGGGCAGCGGCAGCCCGGTCGCCTCCATCAGCCGGCGGCGCAGCTCCATCGTCAGGTGCGAGTCGAAGCCCTGCTCGCGGAACGGGCGGTCCGGGTCGACGGCGTCGGGCGCGGCGTGGCCCAGCACGGCGGCGGCGTGCGCGCGCACGAGCGCCGCCGTCGGGCGCCCGCCCCCCGCTGCGCCCCCGCGCTCCACAACCTCCCCGAGACCGGCGCTCTGGGGAAGGTCATGCCCCGGCGCAACGCTTTGAGGAGCGGCGCCCTCGAGCGTCCCGCTCTCACGAACGGCATCCACGGCGGCAGCGCCCTGGGGAGCGGCGTCCACGGGAGCAACGCCCCCGGAAAGGGCGCCCCCGGCGGCGGCGCCCTCACAAGTCGCGCCCTCGCGAGTCGCGGCATCGACAGTCGCGGCATCGCGAACGGTGGCGGCGGGGGTGGTGGTGGTCGGGGGCGCGGGGTCGTCCGGGTCGGCGGGCGGGAGCCAGTGGCGGGTCCGGCGGAACGCGTACGTGGGCAGGTCGACCGGGCGCGCCCCGGACGGCCCGAACACCGCCGCCCAGTCGACGGCCGTGCCGCGCGCCCACAGCGCGCCCAGCGCGCTCAGCAGCGCGTGCGGCTCGGGCAGGTCGGCGCGGAGGGCCGGGACCGGCACGGCGGACGAGCCGGGGGCCAGGCACTCGGGCACGGCCCCGGACAGGGTGGCGTCCGGCCCCAGCTCCAGGAAGGTCGCGGCGCCCGCCGCCTCGAGGGCGCGGACGCCGCCGGCGAACAGGACCGTTTCACGGACGTTGCGGACCCAGTGGCCGGGGTCGCGGAGTTCCGCGGCGTCCGCGATCCCGCCCGTGGTGGTGGACGCGACGGGCGTGCGGGGCTCCCGGTAGTCGATGCTCTCGGCGACGGCGCGGTACCGGTCCAGCATCGGCTCCATCAGCGGCGAGTGGAACGCGTGCGAGACCCGCAGCCGCGAGGTCCGGCGGCCGCGCTCCCGCAGCCGCGCGGCCACCGCGAGGACCGCGGCCCGCTCCCCCGACACGACCGTCGCGCGGGGGCCGTTCACCGCGGCGACGCTCGTGCGGCCGTCCAGCAGCGGCTCGACCTCGTCCGGCGCGGCCTCCACCGCGACCATCGCGCCGCCGCCGGGGAGTTCCTGCATGAGCGTCCCGCGGGCCGCGACCAGCCGGCACGCGTCCTCGGCCGACCACAGCCCGGCGGCGTGCGCAGCGGCCAGCTCGCCCACGGAGTGGCCGCACAGCAGGTCGGGGACGATGCCCCAGGACTCAAGGAGCCGCAGCGACGCCGCCTCGAACGCGAAGAGGGCGGCCTGCGTGCAGGCGGTGCGGTCCAGCAGGTCCGGACGCGACCGGACGATCTCGCGGAGCGGGACGCCCGGGTGGTCCGGGCGGTCTTCGAGGAACGCGTCGAGCGTCCCGCACAGCTCGTCGAAGGCGGCGGCGAAGACCGGGAACGCGTCCGCCAGGCCGGAGCCCATGCCCGCGCGCTGCGTGCCCTGGCCGGGCAGCAGGACGGCCAGGCGGCCGCCGGCCGCGGCCGTGCCCCGGACGATCCCGGCGGCGGCGTCGCGGCGGGCGAGCGCGGCGAGGGCGGCGAGCAGCTCCGCGCGGTCGGCGCCGGAGACCGCGGCCCGGTGGGGCAGCTCGGCGCGGGACGTGGCGAGGGACAGCCCGTCGTCGGCGGCGGCGTCGCCGGGGTACGCGGCGAGCCGGGCGTGCAGG
>NZ_JBHTJA010000220.1:1685-3338 GCF_042675525.1 Actinomadura sediminis | reverse complement strand
GGTGCGGGAAACTCGACGTCCAAGCGACCAAAGCTCGAATATCAACTTATCAAACACAGGCGCCCGTTTGCTTACCGGGAACCACACAGGGACGCGAACAACACACAGCGAGATGCTTTGAACGTTCAGTGTGTTCAAGCCACTCGGCCTATTAGTACCGGTCGACTCCACACGTTACCGCGCTTCCATCCCCGGCCTATCAACCCGATCGTCTCTCGGGGGCCTTACCCCACCCAAAGGTGGGAGGGAGAACTCATCTCGAGGAAGGCTTCCCGCTTAGATGCTTTCAGCGGTTATCCCAACCGAACGTAGCCAACCAGCCATGCCCCTGGCAGGACAACTGGCACACCAGAGGTCCGTCCGTCCCGGTCCTCTCGTACTAGGGACAGACCCTCACAATTCTCCTACGCGCGCAGCGGATAGGGACCGAACTGTCTCGCGACGTTCTAAACCCAGCTCGCGTGCCGCTTTAATGGGCGAACAGCCCAACCCTTGGGACCTACTCCAGCCCCAGGATGCGACGAGCCGACATCGAGGTGCCAAACCATCCCGTCGATATGGACTCTTGGGGAAGATCAGCCTGTTATCCCCGGGGTACCTTTTAGCCGTTGAGCGACACCACTTCCACACGTAGGTGCCGGATCACTAGGCCCTGCTTTCGCACCTGCTCGACACGTCCGTCTCACAGTCAAGCTCCCTTGTGCCCTTGCACTCGCCACCTGATTGCCAACCAGGCTGAGGGAACCTTTGGGCGCCTCCGTTACACTTTAGGAGGCAACCGCCCCAGTTAAACTACCCACCAGGCACTGTCCCCCACCCGGATCCACGGGTGCGGGTTAGACGCTCAAAACGACCAGAGTGGTATTTCACCAACGACTCCACCCGAACTGGCGTCCGAGCTTCACAGTCTCCCACCTATCCTACACAAGACGCTCCAAGCGCCAATGCCAAGCTGTAGTGAAGGTCCCGGGGTCTTTCCGTCCTGCTGCGCGAAACGAGCATCTTTACTCGTACTGCAATTTCGCCGGGCCTGTGGTTGAGACAGCGGGGAAGTCGTTACGCCATTCGTGCAGGTCGGAACTTACCCGACAAGGAATTTCGCTACCTTAGGATGGTTATAGTTACCACCGCCGTTTACCGGCGCTTAGATTCTCAGCTTCGACCCCCCAAAGGAGATCTAACCGGTCCTCTTAACGTTCCGGCACCGGGCAGGCGTCAGTCCGTATACAGCGTCTTACGACTTCGCACGGACCTGTGTTTTTAGTAAACAGTCGCTTCCCCCTGGCCTCTGCGACCACACCCAGCTCCCACCGCAAGGGCGTTCACCAGGCATGGCCCCCCTTCTCCCAAAGTTACGGGGGCAATTTGCCGAGTTCCTTAACCACAGTTCACCCGATCGCCTTGGTATTCTCTACCTGACCACCTGAGTCGGTTTAGGGTACGGGCCGCCGGTACACTCGCTAGAGGCTTTTCTCGGCAGCATGGGATCACTCACTTCACCTAAAACGGCTCGGCATCACATCTCACCCTTCAACGCGCCACGGATTTGCCTATGGCGCGGGCTACATGCTTACCCCAGGACAACCATCGCCTGGGCTGAGCTACCCTCCTGCGTCACCCCATCACTCACCTACTACCCCCTCGGGTCCCACG
>NZ_JBHTJA010000220.1:0-1587 GCF_042675525.1 Actinomadura sediminis | reverse complement strand
GGTTCGGATGGTCAGCATCAGAGGATTCAGCGTTGGCGCATACCAGCGGGTACGGGAATATCAACCCGTTGTCCATCGACTACGCCTGTCGGCCTCGCCTTAGGTCCCGACTTACCCTGGGCGGATTAGCCTGCCCCAGGAACCCTTGGTCATCCGGCGCACACGTTTCTCACGTGTGATTCGCTACTCATGCCTGCATTCTCACTCCCACAGCCTCCACCACTCGATCACTCGGCGGCTTCACCGGCTGCAGGACGCTCCCCTACCCATCCCGAGCAAAACTCGGAATGCCACGGCTTCGGCGGTGTGCTTGAGCCCCGCTACATTGTCGGCGCGGAATCACTTGACCAGTGAGCTATTACGCACTCTTTCAAGGATGGCTGCTTCTAAGCCAACCTCCTGGTTGTCACGGCAACTCCACATCCTTTACCACTTAGCACACGCTTAGGGGCCTTAGCCGATGATCTGGGCTGTTTCCCTCTCGACTACGAAGCTTATCCCCCGCAGTCTCACTGCCACGCTCTCACTTACCGGCATTCGGAGTTTGGCTGACGTCAGTAACCTTGTAGGGCCCATCAGCCATCCAGTAGCTCTACCTCCGGCAAGAAACACGCGACGCTGCACCTAAATGCATTTCGGGGAGAACCAGCTATCACGGAGTTTGATTGGCCTTTCACCCCTAACCACAGGTCATCCCCCAGGTTTTCAACCCTGGTGGGTTCGGGCCTCCACACCGTCTTACCGGCGCTTCACCCTGCCCATGGCTAGATCACCCCGCTTCGGGTCTACAGCATGCGACTCAAACGCCCTATTCAGACTCGCTTTCGCTACGGCTACCCGCCACCGGTTAACCTCGCCACACACCATAACTCGCAGGCTCATTCTTCAAAAGGCACGCCATCACCAACAACATCCCGAAGAACATTGAGGAGGCTCTGACGGCTTGTAGGCACACGGTTTCAGGTACTATTTCACGACCCCTCACCGGGGCACTTTTCACCTTTCCCTCACGGTACTGGTCCGCTATCGGTCATCAGGAAGTATTCAGCCTTACCACGTGGTCGTGGCAGATTCACACGGGATTTCACGGGCCCCGTGCTACTCGGGAACACACCCAAGAGACACCGCAATTTCGTCTACCGGACTCTCACCGTCTACGGTCGGCCTTCCCATGCCGTTCGACTATCACGATGTTTTGTAACTCTCCGCCGGACTGGTAGACCCGACCGGATGGTCCCACAACCCCGCACACGCAACCCCTACCAGGTATCACACGCGCACGGTTTAGGCTGATCCGCTTTCGCTCACCACTACTCACGGAATCACTATTGTTTTCTCTTCCTGCGGGTACTGAGATGTTTCACTTCCCCGCGTTCCCACCAACCGCCCTATACATTCAGACGGCGGCGACACCCCATGACGAGTGCCAGGTTTCCCCATTCGGAAATCCCCGGATCAAAGTCTGGTTGCCGACTCCCCGAGGCATATCGCAGGCTCCCACGTCCTTCATCGGCTCCTGATGCCAAGGCATCCACCGTATGCCCTTAAAAACTTGAACACACAAAACGATCAAAACAAATCGCAGAT
>NZ_JBHTJA010000219.1:0-3433 GCF_042675525.1 Actinomadura sediminis | reverse complement strand
CGAGGGTGCCGCCGAGCGCCCCGGCCGCATCGAGCCGGTCGCCGCGTTCACGGTCGCCGCCCGGCACGGTCGTGCCGGTGCGGTCGGCGAGTGCGGACGCGACGGCGTGGGGCGTGCGGCTCGGCGGGCGGCCCCGGACGGCCATGTCGGCGTGGGCGGTCGCGTTGAGCGCGGTGGTGCCGGCGGCGCCGGCCGCGGCGCCGCGCAGGAAGCCTCTGGTCACTGTGGTCACGGCCCGGGGCTACCCGGACCGGCGGCGATTACCCCGGGTGCGCACCGTTTCGGTGCGCGATGCCCGATCGGCGGGGGTCGCCGGGCCGGTGCCCGTATGATCTCGATCTTGTGGTGATCGAGGCTGCCCCCTCCCGTGTCCTGCGCGTCGCGATCGACGGGCGCCGTCTGGCGCTGTTCCAGGTCCCGACGGTCTTCCTGCACACCGAGACGATGCGGGGGCTCGGGCTGCCCGACCTCACGCTCGTCACCGTCCGGCTGGAGGGCGGGCGGCGGTCGGTCGCGGCGTGGCTGGTGGGGTCGGACGCGGCGTGGTGGAGGACGTGCCCGACGCCGCCGGACTCGACGGCGCGGCTGTCGCGGCCGGTGTGGCGGGACCTGCGGACCGGCACCGAGCGGCCGGCGGACGGCGACCGGCTGGAGATCGTGGTGGCCGGGTCGAGGATGCCCGTGCTGCCCGCGCGGATCGAGCGGCTGCTGTCGGCGGCCGAGGTGGGGCTGCACCGGGACGACGCCGCGCGGCTCGGGCTGTGGCGGTGGGCGTCGGTGAACCACGACGGCGTCCCGGCGCTGTGCCGCGTGCGCCGCACCCGGCACGAGGCCGACCGCGGGCACGTCCGGCTGTCCTACCAGGCGCGGATGCTGCTGAACGTGCCGCCGAGCGCGGCGGGGGCGCGGCCGGAGGTGCTGATCGGGCCGCCGCCGGCGCGCGGCCGCCGGCGGATCCTGCGGGTGGGCGAGCCGCGGTGGTCCGATCGCGGGACGCGGTGGCCGCGGCGCGCCGTCCGCCGGGCCGGGACGTGGGGGGAGCTGGCGGGGCGGGTGGTGCTGCGCGCCCCGGCGCTGTGCTTCCGGACGATCGAGGCGACCCCGGGCGAGGACCGCGAGCAGACGGTCCGGCTGTCGGAGGAGCTGTTCACCCTGCTGGGGACCGAGCCGGGGAAGCAGGTGTACCTGGAGTGGGGGCCGCGGAACCGGACGGTCGCGACCGCGCTGCCCCTCGGGCAGATCGGCGGCGGCGACTGGCCGCAGGTGCGGGTCACCGGGCATCGCGGGAGCGCGCCGCGGCCGCCGGACGTGTCGGTGGCGGCGGTCGGCGCGGTCAGCCGCGCGTCGCTGGGCATTCCCCGGACGGCGGTGGTGACGGTGCGCCGCCGGGTGGGGCCGCTGGTGGTGGCGAAGCTGAACCAGCTGGTCGTCCCGACGACGGCGCTGATGGTGGCGCTGACCGCCGACATCAAGCTGAAGGCGTGGGACCTGGTCCTGGCGGGCGCGGTGATCGTGGCGCTGATGCTGGCGCCGCTGCGCATGCGCCGCAATCCCCGCGGCCGCGTGTGACGGCTCCCGCGTGTGACGGCTCCCGCGCGGCGGTCCGCGGCGGGCGCGGTCGGGGCGCGGCGTGTCAGGGCGGGCCGAGGACGTCCGGCACGGCCAGGGCGCGGGCGGCGTCGGCGAAGAACCGCTCGGTCGCGTCGGGCGCGAGGCCGAGCGTCACGCCCTGGCTGAGGCCGACGAGCAGGGCGCGCAGGGCGGTGGCCAGCCGTTTCGCCTGGGCCGGGGTGACGGTGGCGGCGGGCGGCGGGCCGTGGCGGCGTCCGGTGAACAGCGCGGCGAGGCGCTCCTCGTGGGACCGGACGGACGCGGCGAGCCGGGCGTGCAGGTCGGGGTCGCGCAGCGCCATGTCCAGCAGGCTGAGCTGGAACGACAGCTGCGGCCGGGCATCGGGGGCGTCGCAGGTCCGGCGGTAGTGGCGCGCGAACGCGTCGACGGCCCCGGCGAGGTCGAGGTCGCCGGGGACGGCGGCGTCGAACCCGGCGTAGTACGGGGCGAGCTCGTCGGCGACCAGCTCGACGAGCAGGGCGTTCTTGCTGCCGAACAGCGAGTAGACGGCGCCGGTGGTCAGCCCGGCGTCCCGCGCGATGTCGTCGAGCCTGGCCCGGTGGCCGTCCCGCGACACCGCCTCGCGGGCGGCGTCCAGCAGCGCCCGCCGGTTGCGCTCCTTGGTCTGCGCCCTCGTCATTCTCATAATCCCATTATTACAGTAATCTGATTACGAAAACGGGAGGGTGAGATGGACGTCAGGGACGAGATCGCCGCCGAGCGGCGGGAGCTGGCGGCGATGCTGGACGGCCTGCCCGCGGCGAGCTGGGACGCGCCGAGCCTGTGCGCCGGGTGGCGGGTGCGGGAGGTCGCCGCCCACATGTCGATGGGGTTCCGGTACTCCTTCGCCAGGACGGTGGCCGAGCTGGTCAGGGCGCGGGGGCTGCACCGCATGACCGACCGCTGCGCCCGCCGGGACGCCGCGGCGATGACGCCCGCCGAGATGGCGGCCGCGCTGCGCGACAACGCGCGCCATCCGTGGAAGCCGCCCGTCGGCGGGATCACCGCGGCGCTCGGCCACGACGTCGTCCACGGGCTGGACATCAGCGTCGCGCTGGGCCTGGACCGCCGGGTGCCGCCGGAGCGGGTGCGCCCGCTGCTGGAGGGCGTCACGCCCAGGACGGCGAAGTTCTTCGGGGCCGATCTCGGCGGCGTGGAGCTGCACGCCGACGACCTCGACTGGTCGTTCGGGAGCGGGACGCCGCTGACGGGCTCCGCGCAGGACCTGCTGCTGGTCGCCTACGGGCGCGCGCTGCCGCCCGGGCGGCTGGGCGGCGAGGCCCGCGAGCGGTTCACCCTGCGGGACGCGGGCCGGGCCGCCTGACGTCCCGCCTCCTCCGTCCCGCCTCCTCCCGGGTGTTCCTTGGCCCGCGCATTGCCTTAGCCGCAGGCCGAGGGGGAAGTGAGCCGTCGGAACACCCGGAAGAGCACAGGGAGCGGAGCATCATGGTGAAGCAGCTGCAGAAGATGGGCCTGTCGTCGAACGCCATGTACGCGATGGGGTTCGGCTCGATCGGCCTGTCGGTGGCCGCGTGGGCCGCGTCGCTGCGGATCGAGTCGGCGGGCATGGAGCGGGCGGACCGCTGGGGGATCTTCGTCGGGCAGTGGGCCCCGACCTTCTTCGCGCTGGGCTGCGCGATGCGGATGGAGGAGCAGTGGGGCGCCCGGGGCCGGCACGAGGAGTCGGCGTACGAGGCCGGGGAGATCCGCGAGCCCATGCACGTCGGCTGACGCCGCCCGCCGCCACGGGCGCCACCGGGCCGCCGGGGGGCGTCCGTGGGCGTCAGGGGGCGAGGCCGCGGGCGCGGGCGGCCGCGATGAG
>NZ_JBHTJA010000218.1:0-3450 GCF_042675525.1 Actinomadura sediminis | reverse complement strand
GGGCCGCGGACGTCCAGCAGGACGCGCAGGGCGGCGGCGCCGCGCACGGCCCGGCAGCGGCGCAGCACCACGGCCCGGTCGCGGCGGGCGGGCCGGGCGAGCGCCTCGCGGCTCTCCACGATGGCGCCGTCGCCGGTCACCCACCGGCTGTGCCAGATCAGCCCGCGGTCCTCGTAGTAGCCGCCCCGCACCCACCGGCCGGCCGCGGGCCGGACCACGTATCCGCCGGGCCCGCCGAGGAGGCCGCCGAACAGCGGCGGCGAGTCCCAGGCGGGGAAGCACATCCAGGCGTGCTCGCCGTGCGGGCCGACCAGGACGCCCCGCTCCCCGTCGGCGATCATGGCGTAGTCGCGGAGCGCCCGCGGCTGGATCTCCCGCGTCAACCGGCCTCCCTCGTCGCAGTGGTCCCCCTGGGCGGGGTGGTCCCCTCGGCATGCGGGGCCCCCGTCGTCCCTACCCGGGAAGCCGCAGGTGATCCGGGCCGGGAGGCGACCGCGCCGGGCGGCCCCGGGGACGGTAGGTCCGGCGGCGGCCCCGGCGGGTCGGTGCAGGGGCCAGGTGAAAAGGGAAGGACCGGCCCCGCAAAGGGGGCCGGTCCGCACGGCGGTTCGGGGCGCCGTCAGGCGTCGCGGCGCTTGAGCAGGTACGCGGCGGCCGCCAGGAGCGCGGCCGTCCACAGTGTGAACACCCCGTACCCGGCCCAGGGCGACAGGACGGCGTCGTCGGACGGCTGCGCCGCGGTGATGGCCATGCCCGCGACCGACGGCAGGTAGCCGTGGACGTAGTCGCCGACGGAGCCGGGCAGCAGCGACGCCAGCGGCGACAGCACCAGCACGAACGCGATCACGCCGGTGATGGCGCCCGCGGTGTGCCGGACGATCGCGCCGATCGCCAGGGAGAACAGCCCGAGCATCGACAGGTAGAGACCGCCGCCGAGGACGGCGCGCGGCACGCCCGGGTCGCCCAGCCCGACGGGGAGCCGGTCGCCGAGGATCGCCGAGCCGAGGAAGAACGACCCGAGCGACACCGCCACGCCCAGCACGAGCACGAGCGCGGCGAACACGACGGCCTTCGCCCACAGCATCGGCAGCCGGGTCGGGACGGCCAGCAGGCTGGAGCGGATCATGCCGGTGGAGTACTCGGACGCGATCAGCAGCACGCCGAGCACGCACACCGTCAGCTGGCTGTAGGAGAGCCCGGCGCCGAGGAAGAACCCGGCCGGGTCCTCGCCGAGCATGGCGCGGTCGCCCTCGTTCATGGTGTCCCACTGCGCGGCGAACACCGCGGCGAGCAGGCCGGTGAAGCCGAGGTGGAGCACGACGAGCAGGAGCAGCGACCACAGCGTCGACTGCACGGTGCGGATCTTGGTCCATTCGGCGAGCAGCAGCGCGCCGAACCCGGGGCGGCGCGCGGCGGCGGGGGCCGGGGAGGGCGCGTCGGCGGGGGCGGCGGTCATCGGGTCTCCTCCTTCGTGGGAACGGCGGCCTGCGCGGCGGGCCCGCCGGCGGCGGCCGTCCCGTATTCGACGGTGTCGCGGGTGAGCTCCATGAAGGCGTCCTCGAGGGAGCCGCGCCGGGGGGTGAGCTCGTGCAGGACGACGCCTTCGGCGGCGGCGAGCTCGCCGATCCGGGCGGCCTCCATGTTCGCGACGGTCAGCGCGCCGTCGTCCGCCGCGGTGACCTTGCCGCCCTCGCCGGACAGGACGCCGGTGAGCCGGTCGGCGTCGGGGCTGCGGACGAGCACCGACTTCTCGGTGCTGCGCTCGATGAACTCCTCGGTGGAGCAGTCGGCGATCAGCCTGCCGCGGCCGATGACGATGAGGTGGTCGGCGGTGACGGCCATCTCGTTCATGAGGTGGCTGGAGACGAACACCGTGCGGCCCCCGGCGGCGAACCGCTGCATGAGCTGGCGGATCCAGACGACGCCCTCGGGGTCCAGTCCGTTGACCGGTTCGTCCAGGATGAGCACCTCGGGGTCGCCGAGCACCGCGGCGGCGATGCCGAGCCGCTGGCCCATGCCGAGGGAGAAGCCCTGCGCGCGCCGCCCCGCGACGTCGGTGAGGCCGACCAGTTCCAGGACCTCGTCGACGCGCTTGGCGGGCAGGCCCTGGGTCTGCGCGAGGCACAGCAGGTGGTTGCGGGCGCTGCGGCCGGTGTGGACGGCGCGCGCCTCCAGCAGCGCGCCGACGGTCCGCATCGGGGCGGGCAGCCGGCTGTAGTGCCGTCCGGCGATGCGGGCCTCGCCGCTGGTGGGCCGGTCGAGGCCGAGCAGCATCCGCATCGTCGTCGACTTGCCGGCGCCGTTCGGCCCGAGGAAGCCGGTCACCCGGCCGGGCTCGACCGTGAAGGAGAGATCGTGCACGGCGACTTTCGCGCCGTAGCGTTTCGTGAGGTTCTTGGCCTCGATCATGCAGGAGTCCAGGGGGTCGTCGTGGAAATCGGTGACCGTGACGACCCTATCGGCGCGAAATGTCCGTCGGCCTCCTTCTCAGGTCGACCCGGCCTCCGACCTGCGCAGTAGGCGCCGCCGGCCCGGCCCGCCGCCCGCACGTTTATTGACGCGCCGTCAATACTGGGTGAGGATGCGGGGCACCAGGATCCGGCCGCCGAACGTCCGGGAGGCCCCCGTGCCCGCATCGCCGATCCCGCCCCCCGCGCGACCGTCGCCGCCGGGCGCCGCGGGCCCCGGCGCGGCCGACCTCGCCGCCCGGCTCGCCGACCGGGACGTGCTGCGCGCGCTCGGCGCCGAACCGATCGTCGGGCTCGGCGCGGGACGCGCGCTGCTCATGCAGCTCGCGCATCCCGGCGTGGCGCGGGGCGTCGCCGAGCACAGCGACTTCGCCGACCGGCCGCTGGCGCGGCTGTTCGGCACCCTCGACTTCCTGCTGATCGTCTCCTTCGGGACGCCCGAGGAGGTCGCGCGGATCGCCGCGAAGGTCCGCGGCGTCCACACGTCCGTCCGCGGCGACGGCTACTCCGGCGACGATCCCGGCCTGCAGCTGTGGGTGAACGCGACGCTCATCGACTCGGCGCTGTACCTTCACGAGCGGCTGGGACGGCCCGGACGTCCCAGCCCCGAACAGGCCGAGGAGTACTACCGGCAGGCGCGGATCGTCGCCGAGGTGCTCGGCTGCCCGCCGGAGGCGCAGCCCCCCGACCTGGCGTCGTTCCGCGCCTACATGGCGGAGACGGCGGCGTCCCTGGAGGTGGGCGACGACGCCCGGAAGGTCGCCGCGGCCGTGCTGTACCCGAAGAGGCTGCGCGCCCTCGGCCCCGGCCTGGCGGTGTTCCGCGTCGTCACGGCGGCGCTGCTGCCGGAGCCCCTCCGCGAGCAGTACGGCCTGCCGTGGAGCCCCCGGCACCGCCGCGCCGCCGGGCTCGTGCTGGGCGCGGCCGCCCTCGGGCACCGGCTGACGCCGGGCCCGCTGCGGCGCCCGCCGCAGCCGCTCCT
>NZ_JBHTJA010000217.1:0-3474 GCF_042675525.1 Actinomadura sediminis | reverse complement strand
GGCAGGGTGGTGGCGAATCCGGCGGCCTGGCTGCCCCACATGCGGCGCAGGCGGATCTTGGCCGAGTCCGCCGCGGTCTCCACGTGCGCGACCGCGCGCCGAAGTTCGTCCGGGTCGGTGACGGTGACGGTGGCGTACATCGAGACCAGGCACACCCCGGCGCCCATGGCCTCCTCGGCGGCGGCTTGGCGGGCGCGGGCGGCGTCCCAGGAGTCGCGGGCGGTCTCGTCGCGCCCGGTGCGGCGCCGGAACTGGGCCCGGAACGCCGCCGCGTTCACCTCCTGCTGCAGCACCCGGCTTGCCGCCGCGGCCGGAAGCGCCCGGTACAGCAGCGTCACGCGCTTGGGGAACGGCCCCGGAGCGACGAGCCGGGCCAGCACATCGGGGTGGACGTTCTGCCGCGGGGGTTCGTGCCACGCCCAGCTCACCGACGTTCCGCCGTCGTGCTCGTGGCGATCGGTGTGCTCGGTCGCCGCGACCGGCCCCGCCTCGCTCCAGGACAGGACGTCCTCCGATCGCGGGCGTGCGAGCAGGCGGTTGACCTCCCCGCGGGCGTGCGGGTCGAACGCCGTCCGGACGGCTCCGGCCAGTTCGGCGGCGGTCGCGCACCCGACGACCGACACTCCGCAGTTGCCGAGCCGGGATGCCAGCCCGTCCAGCGTGCGCCCGAGTTCGGCGACGGCCTCGAACAGGTCCCGTGGCCGCGCCGACGACGCTTTGGGATCGAACGTGACCGAAACCCGGGTGTCGACATCCGCAGCTGCTGCCGGCGCGGCCTGGACGAGCTGATCCATGATCTGGCGTGCGGGTTCGGGCGCGGACTCGACGACCGCGCGGCCGACCGCGTCGGCGAGAGTGGAGCCGGGTTCGGGAGCGGTCTCCACGGTCACGGTCACCCAGCGGATCGCGGGCATGTGGCCGAGGGCGGCAAGCCAGCCGCCCCAGGCGGAGACCCAGGTGTCGGCGTCGGACCGATCGGCCAGCCACGTCGAGGCCGGCACCACCCGCAGCGTCGCCGTCAGCAGCCCGGTGCGGCGATCCCACACGACCCCGTACCGGCCGCCATAGCCGTCCTCCACGCTCAGCAGCGTCAACGGCGCCAGCACCCCCGGCAGCTGGAACGCCCGCGGGTGATCAATGACGACCCCGGCCCGGTAGCGGTTGTGGCCACGCAGAACGCTCCATCGCCACCGCACCCTGGACAGGAGCATTCGACCGAGCGGAGCGCCACCGACGCGGACGAGTCCGAGCACGCACCCGATCGCCGCCGGGGGCAGCAGAAACACCAGGCTGCCCGGTGCGATGGCCGCGACCACGACCACCACCATCGCCCCGCCGAGCACGACGAAGGTCGCGGTGGTGTCCAGCCCCATCAGCCCGATGCCGTGCCGTCGCCGCCAGCCGCCGTAGGTGCGGGCCTCACCCATTGCCGCCGCCCCCTTCGACGACCGCGCCACTGGGACCGCCGCCGTTGTCGTCGGAGCCGGTGGGGTTGCCCAGCCAGCGGATCGTGTCCTGGCCGCGCTGCCGTTCCTTGTCCGCTGCACGGATGGCGGTCGGTCCGACCGGCTCGTCGTGCCCGCCATGGGGCGGCGTCCATCCGCCGCCGCGAGACTCACCGCCTGATGTCGGCCCGGGCGTGTGGGCCACGCCGCCGTCGGGTTGATCGCTACCGGACGGCGCCGCAGTGACCGAAGGACACTGCTCGCTCTGGTCTCCCTGCTGGCCCGTCGCCGCCCGATCCGGGACGACCGGCGGCTGCTGCGCCGCCTTCTCCTCGTCGTGCCGATCGCCAGGACGTTCGCCGAGTTGCTGCCCGAGGTAATCGGCGTGCTCGCCTGCGGACTCGGCGCGTCCGCCCCCGGCCCCACCGCCGTAGGCGCGTAGGGCGCCCAGGGCGGTGGCGCCGCCCATCACGGTGTTCAGGACACCGCCGCCGCTGCCGGATTCGGTGCCTCCGGTCGTCCAGGAGAAGAACTTCAGCAGCACGGGGAAGGCGATGAGGCTGATCAGCATCATCGTGAAGCCCATCAGGAGCGTGTGGAGCTCCTCGCCCTCACCGATGAAGGTGAACGCCGTCGCGTACACGGCTGCCGCTGCCGGCTTGTAGAAGATCAGGGCGAGCATCCAGCCGGCGACCTTGCCGAACCACGGCCTCGTCGCCGTAGTGATCACCCCGGCGGCGGCCAGCGGAAGCACCCCCGCGAGCACCACGAGCGCCGCGCCCCGGAACAGCAGCAAGAGGGCCTGGATGATGCCGATGAACATGGCGACCATGCACAGCACGATCACCAGCGCTGCAGGTGTCCCCGACGGGAACGCCACGATCTTGGCCATCCGCGCGGCGAAGTCGCCCTGCGACGATGCCGTCAGCGCCCAGTCCGACCACAGGTCGCCCAACTGCAGCAGCTGATTCGGGAGCAGAGTGCCGATGACCGTCACCGTGACCAGGACGACCACGCCCTGCCCGGCACCGATCAACGGCGCCGCCTTGCGCGTCAGCGCCATCTTCCCCGCGACGACCAGTAGTGCCACCAGAGCGACGAAGACCGTCAGCGGCTGGACGAGCGCCTGCAGGAAACCGATCGCGGGTTCGTCTTCCAGGTTCGGTGAGGGCGTTTCAACCCACCAGGAGGCGGTGTTGGAGATCAGCCACCCCACCGCCGATTCGAACCCGTCGGCGGTGGCCTGCAGCATGTCGCCGCCGATCGCGGCCGGAAGGTCGGCCATCGGCGGGGCGAACGGTGAGCCATCGTCGTCGTCCACCGGCCGCACGCAATTCGGCTCGAGCACAGGCGAACACGGGTCCAGTGGCGCCATCACCCACCACCCCCGCGCGGGAACCGCCCGTACCCGTCAGCGGAGGCGATCGACACTGCCGACCCGCCCCAGCTCCCGCCCGGCGGGGCCACGACACGCCAGTCGCCGTTCTCCCACCGCACCTGAACCCGGATCGCAGCGCGGACCGTGACGTTACTGTCCCCGGGACCGGCCGTCACCAGATCCAGCGTCGCCGACCGGGGCGAATAGCCCAGCCACCGGAACCCCTCCACCACCATGTACGCCCGCCCCAGCGCCTCCCCATAGGGACGGTCGCCGCGGTGACGGTCGTAGGACCGCTGCGTCGCCTCGAGCAGCGCGGCGGTGTCCGGTCCGATCACCTGATTGCGGATCGTCGGCTCGAACACCCGCGGCCCCCACAGCGCGTGCGCCCGCACCACGATGTGGACGGCTGCCAGCAGCGCCCCGCGCGGTGACCGCGCGAACCCGAACGCTGGCCCGTCGCCGGATTCCCGCGGACCATCGGCGGCGTGCGGCAACAGCACGCCGTGGTAGTCGCGCCACGCCACCCCAGCGAACGAGACCGGCGGCGCGCTCACCAGCACGGCCTGCGGCTCGGGGCGAGCAACACGCTGCGCGACAGGCGTAGCTGACTCGTCCGTGAACTGGACGGCGCCGAGCACCAGCGCGCCG
>NZ_JBHTJA010000216.1:0-3615 GCF_042675525.1 Actinomadura sediminis | reverse complement strand
CCCGTCGCGCGCCGACGCGCCGGCGCCGCGTACGGACGGGCCGCCGCCGCGCACGGACGCGGAGGCGCACCGGCTCGCCGTCGCGCAGGGCTGGGCCCGGCTGCTCGCCGCCATGGTGGTGGTGATCGCCGTGGGCGCCGCGATGATGATGCCGGTCGCCGGGCTGGCGCTGTCGCTGGCCGCGGTGACCTGGCTGCGCGCGGTCACGGCCGTCTCCTTCCGGGACTGGACGCTCGCGTTCGGCCGGACGCTCGCGACCGTCCCGTACGCGGCGGCGTGCACGGTCGCGGTGCCGCCCGCGCTGCTCGCCGCCACCGTGTTCGGCGTGGACATCGACGCGCTCGCCGCGTGCGCGTTCGGCGCGGGCGCGGGCGCGGCCGTCCTGTGGACGGCGCCGGGCGTGCGGGGGCCGCGCCGCCGGCTGGAACGGATGTTCCTGCGGATCGCCGCGTCGCCCCGGACGATCGCGGGGCTGGGCGCGCCGCTCGCCGTGCTGACGCTCGCGGCGGTCGCGGGCGCGCTGTCGCTGACGCCGAGCTTCGCGCCGATGTACGGGTTGGCGGGCTGGCTGGAGAGCACCCTGGACCGGTTGCACGGGGCCTTCGACCGCGTCTGACGCGCCGCGGCGCCGTCCCGCATGTGAGGTGCGTCACGTCCGATTCCTGGATGAGACCGGCACACCGGGCGGGCCCTGGACGTGGGTAAGGTCTCACCACCTGGGATTTGCCGCTAGGCTACTCACGGGTAACATTCGAGTGGGCACGGCCGAAACCGGGACCCGGATCCGAAGGGCGTTCGGGTGTTTGGCAGGCTGTGACTGCGAAAACGCACGTCCGCGTCGACCCGTCATGGGCGGCGCCCCTCTGTCCGCTGCCCCAGCGGCCAACCGAGTGCAGGGAGGTCGGCCACCGGCCATGAACATCGTCGTCCTGGTGAAGCAGGTTCCCGATACGGAGAGCCCGCGCAAGCTGAAGTCCGATGACAGCACGCTCGACCGCGCTGCCGCGGACGGTGTCATCAACGAGCTCGATGAGTACGCCATCGAAGAGGCGCTGCGCATCAAGGAGGCCCAGGGCGGCGAGGTGACCGTTCTGACCATGGGCCCGGACAAGGCGACGGAGTCGATCCGCAAGTCGCTGGCCATGGGCGCCGACAAGGCCGTGCACCTCGTCGACGACGCCCTCACCGGCTCCGACGCGCTGCAGACGTCCTACGCCATCCAGCAGGCCCTCGGCCGCACCGAGTTCGACCTCGTCGTCCTCGGCTCGGAGTCCACCGACGCGCGCACCGGCGTGCTCGCCGCGATGCTCGCCGAGCGGCTCGGCGTGCCGCAGCTCTCGCTCGCCAACAAGGTCGAGATCGAGGGCTCCGCCATCAAGATCCAGCGGCAGACCGACTACGGCTACGACAAGGTCGAGGCGACCCTGCCGGCCGTGGTCAGCGTCGTCGAGAAGATCAACGAGCCGCGCTACCCCTCCTTCAAGGGGATCATGGCGGCCAAGAAGAAGCCGGTCGAGACGCTCGGCATCGCCGACGCCGGCATCGACGCCGCGCAGGTCGGCGTCGCGAACGCGGCCACCGAGGTGGTCGACTTCGCCGACGCCCCGCCGCGCGCGCAGGGTCAGATCGTCACCGACGAGGGCGACGGCGGCGCGAAGATCGCCGAGTTCCTCGCGTCGAAGAAGTTCGTCTGACCGGGGAAGGGGATTCAAGAACCATGGCTGAGATTCTCGTCCTCGTCGACCACGTCGACGGTGAGGTCAAGAAGGTCACCCTCGAGCTGCTGACCCTGGCGAACCGCCTCGGCGAGGCCGCCGCCGTATGGGTGGGCCCCGGCTACGAGAACGCCAAGGACAGGCTCGCCGAGTACGGCGCCGGCAAGGTCTACGTGGCCGCCGACGAGGAGCTCACCTCCTACGTCGTCGCCCCGAAGGCCGCGCTGCTCGCCCAGCTCGTGTCCGAGAAGTCCCCGGCCGCCGTGCTCGTCGCCGCCACCGGCGAGGGCAAGGAGGTCGCCGGCCGGCTCGCGGTGAAGACCGGCTCCGGCGTGCTCACCGACGTCGTGGACGTCGCCGACGGCTTCGTCGCCGAGCACTCGATCTTCGGCGGCGGCGTCATCGCGCACGCCAAGGTCAAGACCGGCACGCCCATCATCGCGGTCCGCCCGAACTCCATCGCCCCCGAGGCGAACGCGGCCACCCCGGCCGAGGAGCAGGTGTCGGTGACCCTGTCGGACGCCGACAAGGGCGCCAAGATCGTCGAGAAGGTCGTGCAGGAGAAGGGCGAGCGCCCGGACCTGACCGAGGCCGCGATCGTCGTGTCCGGCGGGCGCGGCGTCGGCGGCGCCGAGAACTTCTCGATCATCGAGGGCCTGGCCGACTCGCTCGGCGCGGCCGTCGGCGCCTCCCGCGCCGCGACCGACGCCGGCTGGTACCCGCACTCGTTCCAGGTCGGCCAGACCGGCAAGACCGTGTCGCCGCAGCTGTACGTCGCGGTCGGCATCTCCGGCGCCATCCAGCACCGGGCCGGCATGCAGACCTCGAAGACCATCGTCGCCATCAACAAGGACCCCGAGGCGCCGATCTTCGAGCTCGTCGACTACGGCGTGGTCGGCGACCTGTTCCAGGTCGCGCCGCAGCTCACCGAGGAGATCAACAAGCGCAAGTGAGCGCCTGACGACTCCTCCCAGGACGCCCCGGACGGTTCGCCGCCCGGGGCGTCCGGCATGCCCGGGGCCGGGCCGTCACGACCGCGCGGGGGACGGGGTCCCGCTCGGGTACGGCACGGCGGCGAGCAGGTCCGGCTTCAGCAGGTCCCCGGCCCGCGCGTACGGGACGTCCGCGGCCTTCTTCCCGCAGGCGCTCACGTAGCCGAGCGCCGCGGCGTGGAAGCCGACCCGGATCCCGGAGGGCGTCAACCCGACCACGACCTGCTCGGCCCGCAGGTCGTCGGCCCGGATGTCCCTCGCGAAGCGGTCCCCGGCCTCCGGGGCGCAGATCACGCCGCCCGGCAGGTGCGCCGGGACGAGCTCGTTGAGCGGCCGGACGCCCCGCCGGGACGGATCGCGGAACAGGTCGATCGGCCGGTACTCGGTGCCGTCCGTCAGGTCCACGGTCACCGTCCGCGCCGGGTTCCACCCGGTTCCGACATCGCCGCGCACGTTCGTCTCGTACCAGACCGACAGGAGCCGGTCGCTGCGCAGCAGGACGGTCGGCGTGACGACGTTCGTGAACGTCCCCGGCAACTCGGCGAGCCCTTCCCGGTTGCCGGCGAACAGGCGGTCCAGCGGCGCGCGGACGGCCCGGTTGACCCGGTCCTGGAGCGCCCGGTCGCGGAACCCGGTGACCCGCACGACCTGCCCCTCCACCCGGAACGTCCCGCCCCCGCGCAGCGTCGCCGCCGGCACCTGGAGGGCCACCGTCCGGAAGGCGAGCCGCTGCGGCGGGGGCTCGTCCCCGGCGTCGGAGGATGCGACGTAGACGGCCGTCCCGCCGATGGCCACCGCGGCCGCGCCGCCCGCGACGGCCGCCGCACCCTTGGCGCCGAGCGTCCCGACGACCCCCTTCCCCGCGGCCCCGGCCCCGCCCGCGCCCGACGCGCCCGCAGCGCCCGCGG
>NZ_JBHTJA010000215.1:0-3705 GCF_042675525.1 Actinomadura sediminis | reverse complement strand
ACCGGCTGCTGCGGCGCGGGCGGCGGCGAGGCCGCCAACGGCGGCGCCTGCTCCGCCTGCGGCTGCTCGGGGGCCTGCTCCTGCTGCGGAGCGGGGGCCTCCTGCGGCTTCTCCTCGGCGGCCGGGGCGGCGCCGCCGGACGGCGCGTCGCCCTCGTCGCCGATGATGGCGAGTTCCGCGCCGACCTCGACGGTCTCGTCCTCGGCGACGGTGATGCTGGTCAGGACGCCCGAGGCGGGCGAAGGGATCTCGGTGTCGACCTTGTCGGTCGACACTTCGAGAAGCGGCTCGTCGGTCTCGACGCGCTCACCCTCCTTCTTCAGCCAGCGGGTGACGGTGCCCTCGGTGACGCTCTCGCCGAGCTGGGGCATGGTGACGGAGACCGGCATGGCTCTCAGCGACTCCTTCGAAGAAATGAACCGTGCGGCGTTCAGCCGTGCACGTGCAATGGCTTGCCGGCGAGGGCGAGATGTGCCTCGCCGACTGCCTCGGATTGTGTCGGATGGGGGTGGATCAGCTGCGCGACCTCGTCGGGGAGGGCCTCCCAGTTGTAGATGAGCTGCCCCTCCGCGATGAGCTCGCCGACGCGCGCGCCCACCATGTGGAGGCCGAGGACGGGCCCGTCCACGGCCGCGATCACCTTGATCTCGCCCTGCGTCCCCAGGATCTTGCTCTTGGGGTTGCCGGCCAGGTCGTAGGTGACCTCCCTGATCTCGTGCCCGCGCTCCCGCGCCGTCGCCGAGGTGATGCCGACGGAGGCGACCTCGGGGTCGGAGTAGGTGATGCGCGGGACGCCGTCGTAGTCGATCGGGGGCGGGGTGAGCCCGCCCAGCCGCTCGGCGACGAGGATCCCCTCGGCGAAGCCGACGTGGGCCAGCTGCGGCGTCTCGATCAGATCGCCGACCGCCGAGATCGTGGGGACGCTGGTGCGGCAGTACTCGTCGACCTTGACGAAGCCGCGCTCGGTCTCGACGCCGGCCTCGGCGAGCCCGATGCCGTCGGAGACCGGGCCGCGGCCGACGGCGACGAGCAGCAGCTCCGCGTCGACCGTCTTGCCGTTGTCGAGCGACACCGCGATGCCGCCCTGGGTGGTCTTGCAGCCCTCGAAACGGGCGCCGAGCTCGAACTTGATGCCGCGCTTGCGGAACGCCCGCTCCAGCCGCTTGGAGCTGGACTCCTCCTCCAGCGGCAGCAGATGGGGGAGGGCCTCGACGATCGTGACGTCGGCGCCGAACGAGCGCCACACGCTCGCGAACTCGACGCCGATCACGCCGCCGC
The DNA here is from genome assembly GCF_042675525.1 of Actinomadura sediminis. Taxonomy (NCBI): domain Bacteria; kingdom Bacillati; phylum Actinomycetota; class Actinomycetes; order Streptosporangiales; family Thermomonosporaceae; genus Actinomadura; species Actinomadura sediminis. The sequence continues at coordinate 2,427 of NZ_JBHTJA010000215.1, read as the reverse complement.
CGAGCACGACGACGGAGCCGGGCACGTGCTCGAGCCGCAGCGCGTGGTCGCTGGAGATGACGCGCTCGCCGTCGATCTCCAGGCCGGGCAGCGACCGCGGCGCCGACCCGGTGGCGAGGACGATGTGCGCGCCCTCGAGCGCGCGGACCGTCCCGTCCTGGGCGGTGACCTCGACCGTCGTCGGGCCGGTCAGCCGCCCGGTGCCGTGCACGATCTCGATGCCGCGGCCCTTGATGAGGCCGGTGAGGCCCTTGACGGTCGTCGTGACGACCTTGTCCTTGTAGGCGTTCACGCCGGCGACGTCGATGCCCTCGAACGCCGCCTTGACGCCGAACTTGGCGGCCTCGCGGGTCTGGTCCGCCACCTCGGCCGCGTGCAGCAGCGCCTTGGTGGGGATGCAGCCCCGGTTGAGGCAGGTCCCGCCGAGGGACTCGTCCCGCTCGACGAGCGCGACGGACTTGCCGAGCTCGGCGGCGCGCAGCGCGCACGCGTATCCGCCGCTGCCGGCACCTAGGACCACGATGTCGAAGGGGCCGCTGTTGGCCACTGGACGCTCCCTTTCCCGGGTTCTGGCGCCGCGTGGGTCGCGGCGCCGGGGGCGCGGCGGGGCGCTCCGGCAACGGGCCCCACCGCCTCGAGAAAACCTATTCGCTTGTCATCCCGGCCGCACCGGGCGTCCCTCAGAGGGTTCCGGCGGCGAGGTCCTCGGCGATCTGGACGAGCGTGCGGGTCGCGGCGCCGGTGCCGCCCTTCGGGGTGTAGCCGTACGGCTCGCCCTTGTGGAACGACGGGCCCGCGATGTCCAGGTGGGCCCACTTGACGCCGTCCCGGACGAACTCCTGGAGGAACACGCCCGCGACGAGCATGCCGCCCCAGCGGTCGCCGCTGATGTTGGCGAGGTCGGCGACCGCGGAGTCCAGGCCCTTGCGCAGCTCGGCCGGCAGCGGCATGCCCCAGGAGGGCTCGCCGGCGCGCCCGGCCGCGTCCACCACCTTCTCACGGACGGCGTCGTCGTTGGCCATGACCCCGGTGGTCCGGGTGCCGAGCGCGACGAGCTGCGCGCCGGTGAGGGTGGCGACGTCCACGATCAGGTCGGGGTCGTCCTCGGCGGCCCGCACCAGGGCGTCGGCGAGCACGAGGCGCCCCTCGGCGTCGGTGTTGAGGACCTCGACGGTCTTGCCGCCGTAGATGCGGATGACGTCGGACGGGCGCTGCGCGGTCCCGCTCGGCATGTTCTCGGCGGCGGCGAGGTAGCCGACGACGTTGACCTTCGGGCGGAGCCGGCCGATGGCGGCGAGCGCGCCGAGCACGGCGCCCGCGCCGCCCATGTCGGACTTCATCCAGTCCATGGCCTCGGACGGCTTGAGCGACAGGCCGCCGGAGTCGAACGTGATGCCCTTGCCGACCAGCGCGAGGGTCTTCGCGGCCTCCGGGTGGGTGTAGGAGAGCCGGATCAGCCGCGGCGGGTTGACCGAGCCCTGCCCGACCCCGACGAGGCCGCCGTAGCCGCCGTCCACCAGCGCCTTCTCGTCGAGCACCTCGATCGACAGGCCGGTCTCGCGGGCGACCCGCTCGGCCTCGCCCGCGAGGTCCTCCGGGCAGAGGTGGGACGGCGGGGTGTTCACCAGGTCGCGGACGAGCTTCACCGACTCGGCCAGGACGCGCGCGCGTTCGACGGCCGCCTCGGCGCCGTCGCCGCCCGCCAGCAGCGTGATCTCCTCGACCGGGCTCTTGTGCTCGCCGGTGCGGAAGGAGTCGAAGGAGTAGGCGCCCAGGAGCGCGCCCAGCGCGGCCGCCTCGACCCGCTCGGCGGACGCGGCGGGCAGCGCGACGGCGGCGCGGGCGGAACCGGCGCGGTAGCGCAGGGCGGCGACGGCGGCGTGGCGCAGGTCTTCGGCGGTGGGGTCCTCGCCGAGCCCGGCGGCGACGATCACCGGGGCGGGCACGGCGCCGAGCGTGGGCACGCGGGTGATCTCCCCGGCCTTGCCGGTCGCGCCCAGCGCGCCCAGCGCGGCGGCGAGCCGCCCGTCCAGGGCCCGGTCCAGCGCCTCGGCGCCGGCGGCCGGGGCGACTCCCTCCCCGCCGGGCGAGACACCGATCACGATCGCGTCGACGTCGAGGCTGTCCGGGGCTGCGCTGTCAAGGCTGATGGTCGTCACGTAGCCCGATGTTAGTCCTCTTGGGGGGCCGGTTCGTCCCCTGGGATCAAAGGTTCGTCCCGGTTCATCCCGCGGCGAGGACGATCAGCGCGCCCGTCCCGGCGATCTCCACGAGCGCGCCGAGGACGTCGCCGGTCACGCCGCCCAGCCGCCGGATCGCGTGCCGCAGGACCGCGAGCGCGGCGGCGAGCCCGAACCCGGCGGCGCCGTCGGCGAGCGGGGCGCCGTCCGTCCCGTCCGGGGCCGCCCCCGCCCCGGCGGCGGCGGC
>NZ_JBHTJA010000214.1:0-3822 GCF_042675525.1 Actinomadura sediminis | reverse complement strand
CGCCTGGAGGCGCTGCGCGCCCTCGGCGCCCGCGCCCGGCTCGCCGCGCCGGCGGGGCGCGCGCCCGGCGGCGGGCCGTTCGGCGCGCTGACCGCGCGGGAGCGGGAGGTGCTGAAGCTGGTCGCCGAGGGCCGCAACAACCGGGAGATCGCCGAGGCGCTGTTCATCTCGCCGAAGACCGCGAGCGTGCACGTCTCCAACATCCTCGCGAAACTGAACGTCGCCAACCGCACCCAGGCCGCCGCGCTCGCGAACCGCGAGAATCTGTGAAATGCGCGATTGCATCGACCGGCCCGTGCTGATAATTTCTTGTCCGTGACTGCCGGGTCGGCCCGCTGGGGCCAGGAGCGAGTGAGGCACCCGGCCTCGGAGTGATCCCGAGGCGGGCCCGTGCCCCACCCTTCCCACCTTCTCTTTCTCCGTACGCGCACTGCTTCTCGTACGGGCATCGCCTCTCGTGCGAGCACCGCGCGTGCCGTCCTTCCGCGCCACCCGAATCGCTTCGGCGCGCTTTTCCCAGCCCTTTTTCCAGCCATGGCCGCGTTTCGCCCCCATGGCCGATCACGCCTGCCCGAAAACAAAAGGAGACACACCGCAGAATGGATTTCAATCGTCAGGTCATCGAGGAGTTCCGCGCCAATGAGGGCCGGGTCGGCGGCATGTTCGAGGGCGGCCGGCTGCTTCTGCTGACGACGACCGGCGCGCGGTCCGGCGCCCGGCACACCGTCCCGCTCGGGTACCTGCCGGACGGGCCGGAGCGGCTGCTGGTCATCGCGTCCGCCGGGGGCTCGCCCCGGCACCCCGCCTGGTTCCACAACCTGGTCGCGAACCCGCGCGTCACCATCGAGACGGGCGCGTTCACCGTCGAGGCGGACGCGGTCGTCCTCGCCGGCGAGGAACGCGACCGGCTGTTCGCGCGCGCCGCCGAGGCGGACCCCGGATGGGCCGGGTACGAGGAGAGGGCGGGGCGCACGCTGCCCGTCGTCGCGCTCACCCCCGTCCACGACGGCCCGCCGCGCGGCCCGCTCGGGCAGTCGATCAGGCGGATCCACGGCGAGTTCCGCAGGGAACTCGACAGCATCCGGCGGGAGGTGGCCGCGTCCGGGACGACGCTGGGCGCGCAGCTGCGCGTCAACTGCCTCACGTTCTGCCAGGGGCTCGACAACCATCACCAGGGCGAGGAGGCGATGGTGTTCCCCGGCGTGGAACGCGCGCACCCCGAACTGGCGCCGGTCGTCGCCCGGCTCCGCGAGGAGCACGAGGTGCTGAAGGACCTGCTGGCGCGGCTGCGGGCGGTGCTGGGCTCGGACACCGTCGCCACCGGGGCCCTCGCCGCCGAGGTGGACCGCCTCACGCGCGAGGTGATCGCCCACCTCGACCACGAGGAGGAGCTCGTCCCCGTCCTCGACGAGTTCGTCCTCTAGCCGGGCCGGTCCGCTCAGGCGAGGAAGTCGTACTCGCGGCCGGTCCCGGCGGCGCGGGCGGCCTCGTAGGCGGCCCAGCTCAGCGCGAGGTCCTGCCAGGGCAGGCCGACGGGCGCGTACACGGTCACCTCCTCGTCCCGCAGCCGGCCCGGGACCTCGCCGCGCAGCAGGTCCCGGAGCGTCCCGGCCGCGTGCCGGCCGTCGAGGCCGGCGGCCGCGAGGACGCCCGCGCCGGCGGCGAGCGCGACGTCGTCGACGACGACGCGGGCGTCCTTCAGCAGGCCGGGGCCGAGTTCGGCCTTGCCGGGCTCGTCGGCGCCGAGGGAGGTGACGTGCGCGCCCGGCGCGACGTCGGCGGCGTGCAGGAGCGGGCGGCGCGCCCAGGTGGCGGTGACGACGATCTCGGCGCCGCGGGCGGCGGCACGCGGGTCGGGCGCGACGGACGCGGGCGCGCCGAGCCGCTCGCCGAGCCGTGCGGCGAACGCGGCGGCGCGTCCGGCGTCCAGGTCGCAGACGGTGAGCGCGCGGACGGGCCGCAGTTCGGCGAGGCGGCGCAGGACGAGTTCCGCCTGGGCGCCCGCGCCGACGACGGCGACCGCGCCGGCGCCGGGCCGGGCGAGCGCGTGGGTGCCGAGCGCGGCGGCGAGGCCGGTGCGCCACGCGGTGACGGTGGCGGAGTCGAGCTGGGCGAGCAGCTCGCCGGTCTCCAGGTCGTGCAGGCAGACGACGCCGCGCAGCGCGGGGCGGTTCCCGGGGAACTTCGCGTTCACCTTCACCGTGTAGGCGGGCACTCCGGCGACGAGGCCGGGCAGCAGCGCGGTGGCGGTGCCGGGGCCGGGCAGCGGGGCGATCGTCCGGTGCGCCGGGGTCTCGGCCGGGGGCGCGGTGAAGCCGCGGCGGAGCGCGTCCAGGCACCCGGCGGGCTCCAGCAGCCCTTCGAGGTCGGAACGGTTCAGGAGGAGCGTCACCCGGCCATCCTCCCGATCCGGACGGACGGCGTCACGGGCGGGGGTGCCGCCTCGCCGCGACGAGCGCGTCCCATTCGGTGCGCCAGTCGCGCCCGTTCTCGTCGACGAACGAGCCGGGCGGCGGTGTCACGCCGTGCGCGGCGAGCCACTCGCCGGGGCGGTGCATGGACGGCCGGATCCGCCCGTCGCTCGGCATGAGCTGCGGCGGGATCGGCGCGGGCGGCGGCGCGGGGGCGTTCTCGGCCGCCAGTTCCGCGACGTCCTTCTCCTCGGCCATCCCGATGGGGCCCTCGCGGCGCGCGTTGAAGAACTGGTTCACCGCCGGGTGCGTGCTGGACAGGATCATCTCGCGCGGCCCGAACATGACCAGGCCGCGGCGGAACAGCAGGCCGAGGTTGTCGGGCAGGACGCGGGCGGTGCCGATGTCGTGGGTGACGATGAGGAAGGTCGTCCCGAACTCGGCGTTCACGTCCACGAAGAGCTGGTTGAGGTAGGCGGTGCGGACGGGGTCGAGGCCGGAGTCGGGCTCGTCGGCGAGGATGATCTCCGGTTCGAGGACGAGGGCGCGGGCGAGGCCGGCGCGCTTCTTCATCCCGCCGGAGATCTCGCCGGGCAGCTTGTCGCCCGAGCCGGACAGCCCGACCATGTCCATCTTCTCCAGGACGATCCGGCGGATCTCGGCCTCGCCCTTCTTCGTGTGCTCGCGGAGCGGGAACGCGATGTTGTCGAAGACGTTCATGGAGCCGAACAGGGCGCCGTCCTGGAACAGCACCCCGAACGTGCGGCGCATCCGGTACAGGTCGCGTTCGCGCAGGCGGGGGACGTCGCCGCCGCCGACGTAGACGTGGCCGCGGTCGGGGCGCAGCAGGCCGACGAGGTTCTTGAGGAACACGGACTTGCCGGTCCCGGACGGGCCGAGCAGCGCGGAGATCTCGCCCGCCGGGATCGTGAGGGACACGTCGTCCCAGATCACCTGCCGCCCGAACGACTTCCTGAGCCCTTCCACCCGGATCTCGACGCCCATGGGCCCTCCCGGCCTTCCGCGCGGGGACCGGTGGCGGGGGTTCCGCCGGCGCTCGTCCGGTCCCCCCGTCCCTTCCCGTTGTACGCCGGTATCGGCCCGCTGGGGAGGCCCAGCGGGCCGGCCGATCGGGCGGCGGGCCGCGACTCCCCGCGCCGCCTGCGGATCCATGCTCGACGTGCCAACGGGTCCACACGCGTTTAGTCATCTTCTTGCCTTACGTCCCCTTTGTCGGTTCCTCGACCATGTGCGGTGTCTCCGGCGCGCCATCGGGGCGCGCCGCTCCCCCCTGGAGGCACGCATGAACCAGCGTCACGGACGCGCCCGCACCGCCGCCGGCCTGGCCGCCGCGGCGGCCGGCCTCGCCGCGGCCGCCCTCGTCACCGCCCCGCCGGCGGCCGCGTCCCCC
>NZ_JBHTJA010000213.1:0-4077 GCF_042675525.1 Actinomadura sediminis | reverse complement strand
CCCCACGCCCACCCCCACCCCGACTCCGACCCCCACCCCTCCCGGTGGCCAGCACTTCGACTTCACCCTCTCCGGTGAGACCTTCGTGAAGGCCCCGAACGGGACGGCGCCGCTGTCCGGCACCGTGGGCGCGGACCTCGACCTCATGACCGGGGACGTCGTCGCGGACCTGCAGCTCGACCCGACCCAGGGCGACTTCAGGATCCTCGGGTTCCTGCCGGTGACCGCCGGCATCGGGTTCTCCAACCAGGGCCAGACGACCGGTGTCTACGAGAGCGGCCAGCTCACGACCAACACCAAGGTCATCACCAAGCTGTCGTCGTTCAAGGTGTTCGGGATGATCCCGATCGGCGGCGGCGAGAACTGCCAGACCGCCGAGCCGTCGGACATCACCCTGCAGTCCGCCGAGGGCGAGTTCTTCGACCCGAACGCGGGCGGCACGATCAGCGGCGAGTACTCGCTGTCGAAGATCACCGACTGCGGGCCCCTCACCGGGATCCTCAGCCTGTTCACCGCGGGCGACGGCAACACGATCGACCTGACCCTCACGCCCAAGGCGTGACCCGGGCGGCCCCGGCCGGCGGCCGACCCGGCCGGTGACCGGTGGCCGATCGACGGCCGACCGGCGGCCCCCGCCGTACCGATGGTGCGGCGGGGGCCGTCCCGTCAGGCGACCCCCACCCCGAAAGGCGAACGTTGACCAGGAAACGAAGAGCGGCGCACCGCGGCGCGCTCCGCGCGGCGGGCGCGCTGAGCGCGGCCGCCGCCGTGGCGGCGGCCGGGCTCGTCGCCGGCCCGGCCGCGGCCGCGGCGCCGGCGACCCTCGAACTCGACTACCACTGCACCTTCCCGCTGATCGGCCCCCAGCCGGTGCACGTGTCCCTCAGCGCGGACGTCCCGGAGACCGTGCGGGTCGGCGAGACGATGCCCGGGATCGCCGTCGACTCGACGGCGACCGTCGGCGCCGCCTCGACCCGCGCGCTCGCCGCCCTCGGCACCGCGACCATCGAGGGCGACGCCCGCGCGGACGCGAACCTCACGGTCCCCGAGATGCCCGGCGGCCTGCCCGTCCAGGTGGACGTCGCGCTGGACCGGACGAACGTGCCCGCGTCCGGCGAGTTCACCGTGCGGGGCGGCGGCACGGCGCCCGACCTCACGTTCACGAAGCCGGGCCCCGGCACGGTCGCCGTCGGCGACCTCGTGCTGACGCTGACGCCCCGGACGGACGACGGCGGCCCCGGCGGCCTCGGCACGTTCGAGTCCGAATGCGTCCAGGACCCCGGGCAGGACAACGTGCTCGCGTCCTTCGAGATCATCGACGGGACGGGCGGCGGTGGCGGCGACCACGCGTACGCGGTCGAGGGCTCGACCGTCCTGAAGACGTCCGGCGGGACCGCCCCGCTCACCGGCGGCATGACCCTCGCGCTCGGCGGCGCCGCCGGGGACGCCGCCCGCGCCGACCTCGCGCTCGAACCGGCCGTCGCGAACTTCGGGCTGTTCGGGTTCCTCCCGGTCACCGCCCAGATGCGGCTCGACGACGGCGACGGCGGGACGGCCGCGCTCGCCGGGGGCGTCCTCACGACGACGTCCACGGTCACGGCCGCGTTCCCGTCGTTCCGCGTCTTCGGCGTCGTCCCGGTCGGCGGCGGCGACGGGTGCCGCACCGCGGAGCCGTCCGAGCTGACGCTCACCTCGGGGCCGGGCTTCGACCCCGCCGCGGGCGGCCGCCTCACCGGCACCCACGACCTCGCGCCCCTCACCGGCTGCGGCGCCCTCACCGGCCTGCTCGCCGACGCCGTCACCGCCCCCGGCGGGACCGTCGAGCTGGCCCTCACCCCCACGACGCCCCCGGCGGGCACGCCATGACCCCCCGAGCGAGCACCGCGACGCGCGCCCGGACGGTCGCGGGCGCGGGCGCCCCGGCGAACGACCCGAACAGGTAGGAGGCGGAGATGCCGATCTTCACCGCACGTCGCCGCCGGGGTGCGCTCGGCGGCGCCGCCGCGGCCGCGCTCGTCCTCGCGCTGGCCGCGGCCCCGGCCGTCCCCGCGAGCGCCGCGGCCCCGGCCGCGCCCGCAACGGCCGATCCGAGGCCGCCCGGCGACGCGTTCTACACGCCGCCCGCCCCGCTGCCCGCCGGGAAGCCGGGCGACGTCATCCGCGCGCGACCGGCCAAGGCGGGGCCGCCGACCGCGCGGGGCCTCGCGGACGCCTGGCAGGTCATGTACCTGTCGACGGACGCGCTCGGCCAGCCCGTCGCGGTCACCGGGATGGTGCTCGTCCCGAAGGCGGGCGACCCTGCGTCGCTGCCCGTCGTCGGGTTCGGGCCGGGGACGAGCGGGCCGTCGTTCCGCTGCGCGCCGTCCCGGTTCATCGACCGGGGCGCGTTCTACGAGCAGGCCGCGCTGAACGAGATGCTCGCCGCCGGGTACGCGGTCGCCGTCACCGACTACGAGGGCTACCACGAGAAACCCGAGACGACCTACATCGTCCACTCGATGGGGAACGCGCTGATCGACGCGGTGCGCGCGGCGCAGCGGCTCGAGGAGGCGGGGCTGCCCGACGCCGGGAAGGTCGCGTTCCGGGGCTACTCGCAGGGCGGGGCCGCCGCCATGTGGGCGGGGCAGAAGCAGCCCGGGTACGCGCCCGAACTGGACGTCGCGGGCATCGTGGGCGGCGGCGTCCCGTCCGACCTCGCGGCCGTGGGCATCGCGCTGGAGGGCGCCGACCCGTTCGGGTTCCTCCTCTACTCCATGGTCGGCATGGACAACGCCTACCCGGAGCTGAACCTCGAGTCGTACGTCAACGACGCCGGACGCGCGATGCTGGCGGCGTTCGAGAACGACACGTGCACGCTGGAGCTGCTGCTCGACCACCAGGGCAAGACGGTGTCGGACTACTTCGCGACCAGCCCGTACGCGTCGACGCCGTGGCTGGAGCGGGTCGCGGAGAACACGCTGGGCGCGGGTGCGCCCGCGGCGCCCGTCTTCCAGTACCACTCGAAGGCCGACGAGATCGTCGCGTTCGGGCAGGCGGAGCGGCTGCACCGCGACTACTGCGCGCTCGGCGTCCCCGTCACCTGGAAGACCTGGGACGGCATCGGCCACATCACGCTCGTCTACCGCGGCAACGAGGACGCGATGGCGTTCCTCGCGGACCGTTTCGCGGGCGAGCCCGCCACCTCGAACTGCGCGTGAACGAAGGAGAACGGACATGGTGCGGCGTGTGATCGCCGGGGCGGTGCTGGCCGGGACGGCCGTGCTCGCCGCCGCCGGCTGCGGCTCCGAGGAGAAGAAGGACCCGCCCGAAGTCGCCTGGGCGGGGAAACTGTGCGACATCTCCGCGCAGCTCCCCGCGATGAAGGTCCCCGAACTCCAGGCGGCGGACGCGGCGACGTCGAAGAAGTCGCTCGTCCAGATGCTGGGCGACATCTCGCAGCGGATGCGGACGTTCGAATCGGAGATGCAGCGGCTCGGTGCGCCGCCCGTCACGGGCGGTGAGCAACTGTTCAAGGACGCGATGACGAACCTGATGCAGACGCGTTCGACGGTCTCGACGGCGTCGCTGCGGCTGGAGAAGGCCGACGTGAAGAACGAGAAATCGCTGCAGAAGGCCGTCGGCCAGATGGGCGACGTGTTCGGCCGGTTCCAGACGTATCAGGGGCCCCGGCAGGATTTCGCGAAGAACGCCGAATTGAACGCGGCGTTCGCGAAGGCGCCCGCGTGCAAGAACTGAGCGGGTGAGCCGGAACGCGGCCCCGTCCGTCCGCCGGGAGCATTGGGGACGGACGGGGCCGCGGCGCGCGGTCCGGACGGGCGCGTCAGCCGCGCGGCGCGGCGGACGCCATGACCTGCATGCAGACGGCCATCGCGCGCTGCATGTCCCCGGACGGGGTCGCGGGCGGCTGCCACTTCCGGATGTCGGCGGGGATGTCGACGCCCTTGTCCCGCATGCACTTGGCGAAGGCGTTCACGGCCTCCGGGGGCGGGCCGGTGGGGGCGCCGTTCGCGCCGCTCCCGCCGCCCGCCCCGGCGCCGCCGGACCCGCCGGCGCCGCCGTCGGCACCGGACCCGGCGC
>NZ_JBHTJA010000212.1:0-4106 GCF_042675525.1 Actinomadura sediminis | reverse complement strand
GGCGGGCTCCGGCCAGCTCGGCGAACGGCCGGACGCGCGCAGCACCGCCTCCCACCCCTCGCCCGAGGCCAGCGGAAGGTGCGGGACGCCCCAGTGCCACGCCGACACCAGCAGGTCGGGATCGCGCGGCCGGTAGTCGGTGCCGAGGGCCCGGGCCATGTCCCACGCGTGCAGATGCCACTCCACGCACGCCGCGCCCGCGTGGTCGCCCACGGTGTACTTGGTGCCCCGGTAGATCAGGTGGGTGCGATCCCACATGTCCGGCATCAGGTCGGCGTACGCGCCCGCGGACACCCCGAACGCCATGATCCGTTCGGGCCCCGACTCGGGCGGCAGCACCGCCAGCTCGGCCGCGTTCTGCCGCGCCTGCTGCCGGATCAGCACGGCCGTCGCGGCCTCCTGGGCGAACAGTTTCGCGAGCCGGCTGTCCGGCGCGTCCTGCAGGTACTCCAGGAAGTTCTCGGCGACGCACCGCAGATGGCCGGCGAGATCGATCAGCTGCCAGTCCGAGCACGGCGTCGGCACGTTCCAGTCGCCGGCCCGGCCCGCCAGCTCCCGGATCGCCCGCACCCCGTCCTGATAGCACTCGAGTACGCGGCACCGGTCCGGCGGCGTGCGCTCCACGTGACTTCCCCCCGCGTCCAGAGCACCTGTGCCCTCTCCACCGGGACGTCCTCCCGCCCACGGCCGCGTACGCGCGGCGGCGGGCGGGGCGCCCCGGTGCTCCCCGAGAGGGCAGACTCTCAAAGTTCGGTGGCAGGTGCCACCCGGTGACGCCGTGTCGGCCCGCGTCCGGCCCCGCCCGCCTCTCCCCCGAGGCGGACGCCCGCGAACGCGTGCCCGCCCGCGACCGTCACGACGCGCTCGTCACGACGCGCCCATCACACAGCGCTCGTCAGACCGCGCCCATCAGACCGCGGCGGTCGGCCGGGTGCGGAAGCTCAGCCGGTGCGCCTCGCGCGCGGTGCGCAGCCGGTCGACCTCGTCGGTCCACGGACGGACGGACGCCGTCGCCCTCGCCTTCCGCGCGGCGATCTCCGCGGCGCGCTGCGCCTTGGCGTCCTGCGCGTCGGTCGCGTACGCCTTCGGGCCCATCGCGGCGCGCTCGGCGGCCTCCGCGGCGGCGAGCGCCTCGGTCAGCGCGACGTCGAAGGCGGCCGTCAGCTCCTGCAGTTCCGCCGGGGTCGCCGCGCCGCCCTGCGCTTCGCGCAGCGCCCGCTCGGCCTCGTTTGCCGCGGCGAGCCGCTCGGCGTACCCGGCGGCCAGCCGCCGGTCGGCCTCGTGCAACTCCGCGACGTCCTTGCTCACCCGGCGGCCCAGCGGCATGGTGCTCTCCCTCAAGCTCACGGTCTCCTCGATCGGCCCGGTCCGGCTGTCCGCCGATCGGGCACGTCCGATCGAGGCAAGCGTACGCGGGTGACGCGTCCATTGTGACGGGGGACACCGAAGTTCGGCCCTTTACGCAGTAAGGTAAGGTCGGCGGCCACGGGCGGCGAAGCCTCCGACCTCCGCCCGCCGGGCGTGTCCCGCCGCCGGACCCGGCCTTTACGCAGTAAGGTCACCTCATGGTCCGGCAACCTGCGATCAACGCGCGGAACCGCGCGCCGCTGTCCACCGAGCGCATCATCGAGGCCGCCCTGCAGATCGTCGACGGGCAGGGGCTCGGCCGCCTCACCATGCGCCGCCTCGGCGACGCGCTGGAGGTGGAGGCCATGGCGATCTACCACCACCTCCCCCGCGGCAAGGAGCAGCTCCTCGACGGCCTCGTCGCGCACGTCGCCGCCGCGCCCGTCTCGGCGGACGTCCCCGCCGGGCGCGCCGGGGACGCCCTGCGCGGCTGGGCGCGCGACTACCGTGCCCGGCTGCTCGAGCACGCCGGCGTCCTGCCGCTCGTCGTCACGCGCCGCAACCCCGCGGCGCTCACCGCGACGATCGCGTCCCTGCGGGAGGCGCTGCGGCTCGGCGGCGCCGCCGAGGAGGCCGCCGCCGTCACCGCGCACACCCTGCTCGGCTACGTCATCGGGCACGCCGCGCTCGAGGTGCGCGGCACCGCCGAGGACGGCGCCGACCGCGCGGTGAACTGGGACGCCCGCTTCGACGCGGGCCTCGACGTCGTCCTCGGCGGCGTCCGGTAGTCCGTCAGTCCTCGACGACGAGGATCTCCAGATGCCGGGGACCGTGCGGCCCCGGCGCCCGCACCCCCTCGACGTCGCGGGTGGCCGACGGGCCGCTGATCCAGGTCAGCGGGCGCGCCGGGTCGAGCCGCGCGACGGCCTCCGGGACCGTCCCGGCGATCTGGTCGGCGTGGACGACGCACAGGTGGTAGTCGGGCACGAGGGTCAGCGCGCGCCTGCCCTGCGCGCGGCCGCCGTCCAGCACGACCGTCCCGGTCCGCGCGACGGCCGCCGCGCAGCCCGTCACCGCGCCGTCGGACGCGGCGAGCGTCTCGGCGTCGAGGGCGGGCGCGTCGGCCAGCGCCCGCACCCCCTCCAGCTCCGCCAGCCAGCCGAACGGCAGGTCGGCCGGGACGACGATCTGCTTCGCCTCCCGCCCCCACAGCGCGGCGGCGACCGCGGTGCCGACGTCGTCGGCGGCGACGTGCCGGACCGCCGCGCGGTTCTCGGCGACCCGCTCGGTGAACAGCGCGAGGACGTCCGCGCGCGTCGCGGCCTCCTCGGCGGTGAGCCGCCGGGCGTAGCCGCGCGGCACCGGCGGGGCCGTGCCGCGTTCCCCGCCGAGGGCGTCGCGGACCCGCCGCAGGATCTCGTCGCGGGAGCTCACCGGCGCTCCCACCAGTCGCGGAAGGACCGGGCGGGCGGCGCGGGCACGTCGCGGGCCTCGGTCCACTTGCCGAGCAGGCCGGGCAGCCGGCGGACCCGGCCGCCGCGCGACAGCAGCCGCGCCCACCGGGTGCCGCGGCGGACCGCGAGGCGGTACCGGCGGGCGTCCCCCATCGTCCAGGCGAGGCCGCGCATCAGCACCAGCTCCGGCGTGGGGACGGGACGGGCGCGGCGCGACTCGACGACCGCGCCGCGCAGGTGCACCAGGACCTCCGGGATGTCGATCCTCACCGGGCACACGTCGGTGCAGGCGCCGCAGAGCGTGGACGCGAAGGGCAGCGACGCGTTCGCGGCGCTCTCGACGCCGCGCAGCTGCGGGGTGAGCATCGCGCCGACCGGCCCCGGGTACACCGGCCCGTACGGGCCGCCGCCGGTCCGTTCGTAGACGGGGCACACGTTCAGGCAGGCCGAGCAGCGGATGCAGCGCAGCGCCGCCCGGCCGACCTCGTCGGCGAGCGCGGCGGTGCGGCCGTTGTCGAGCAGGACGAGATGGAACGCGCGGGGCCCGTCGCCGCGGTGCACGCCCGTCCAGGCCGACACGTACGGGGTCATGCGGTCGCCCGTTGAGGCGCGCGGCAGGAGCTGCAGCAGCACCTCGACGTCGGTCCAGGACGGGACGACCTTGTCGATGCCCGCGACGGTGATCAGCGTGTCCGGGAGGGTGACGCACATCCGGCCCTCGCCGCCCGACTCCGCGAGCACGGCCGTCCCGGTGTCGGCCGCCAGGAACGTCGCGCCCGTGAGGGCGACGCGGGCGCCGGTGAACCGGTCGCGCAGGTGCGCGCGGGCGGCGCCGGCGAGGGCCGCCGGATCGTCGGGCAGGTCCGGCGGCGCGCCCGGCAGCGCCCGCAGGAACAGCTCCCGCACCTGGGCGCGGTCGCGGTGCAGCGCCGGGGACGCCAGGTGGGACGGCGCGTCCTCGCCGAGCCGGACGACCAGGTCGCCGAGTCCCGTCGCGCGGACGGTGACGCCCGCGCGCGCGAGCGCGTCGGGCAGGCCCGCCTCCCGGACGGTCGCCGACGGAGCCCGCAGGACCTCGCGGGCGCCGGTGGCGCGCACCAGGCCGGTGACGATCCGGCGGGCGTCGGCGGCGTCCACGGCCCAGTGGACCGTGCCACCGGCCTCGGTGACGGCGCGTTCGAGGCGCTCCAGGTGCGTGTCGAGGTCGAGGAGCGCCGCGTCCCGCAGGGCGCGCCCGGCGTCGCGCAGCACCTCCAGGGTCGCGGGTTCGGCGGCGGCCGGGGCGGCGCCGTCGCGGGCGGCGGC
>NZ_JBHTJA010000211.1:0-4318 GCF_042675525.1 Actinomadura sediminis | reverse complement strand
CGGCCGGGTCCGCGCGCGCCGCACCGGCGGCCGCCCGGCCCCGCCTTGCCGCCAGGGCGCCCGGGGGCGCGGGACGAGCGGCTCGTCCGGTTCCGCCGCCGCGTCCAGCAGCCGCGCGACCTCGTCGGCCGGGAGCCGGTCGTCCGGGTCGGGCCGCAGCAGCCCCTCGATGACGGGCGCCAGCGCCCCCGCCCGCGCGGGACGCGGGTAGTCGCCGAGCAGCACCGCGACCATCGACCCCAGCGCGTGCGACCGCAGGAACGGGGACTCGCCCTCGACGGCCGCGTACAGGGTCGCGCCGAGCGACCACAGGTCGGACGCGGGCACGCCCGGCAGGCCGCCGACCCGCTCGGGCGGCAGGTACGCGGGCGACCCCTCGATCCCGCCCGCGCCCGGCCCGCCGCCGGGCTCCCGGCCGCCGCCCGCCTCCCGGACGTCCGCCTCCCGGACGTCCCACGCCGCGCGCACGCGCCGCCGCTCGCGATCGTCCCCCGCGTCCGGGACGTCCCCGTCCCGCAGGCGGCCGGTGTGGAGGGCGAGGCCGAAGTCGGTCAGGAGCACGCGGCCGTCGTCGCGGACGAGCACGTTCGCGGGTTTGACGTCGCGGTGCAGGATTCCGGCGGCGTGCGCGGCGCGCAGCACCGCCAGGACGGCCGCGCCGATCTCGGCGGTGCGGCGCACGCCGAGCGGGCCGCGTTCGTCGATGAGCCGGGCGAGGGAGCGCGACTCGTGGAACTCCATGACGATCCACGGCCGCCCGCGCTCGACGAGGACGTCGTGGACGGCGACGACGCCGGGGTGCCGGAGCGCGGCGGTGGCGCGGGCCTCGGTGAGCAGCCGGCGGCCCAGCGCGGCGCGTTCGGCGGCGGTGGCGCGGGCGGGCACGCGGATCTCCTTGACCGCGACGTCCCGGCCGAGGAGTTCGTCGCGGGCGCGCCACACCGTGCCCATGCCGCCGCTGCCGACCATCGAGAGCAGGCGGTACCGTCGCGCGAGCGGCACCGGACGGTCCTCGGTCATGGGGAGGTTATGCGCGGGAACGCACCCAAGTCACGCCCCGCGCGCCCCCATGAATTCTTGACCCGGTCAGGAGGTCAGCACGCTCCTGGCCCACTTGTAGTCGGACTTGCCGACGGCCGTGCGCTGCACCTCGTCGACGACCGTGAGGCGGCGCGGCAGCTTGTATCCGGCGAGGCGGCCGCGGCAGTGCTCGGTCAGCTCCTCCAGGGTGATCGCCGCGCCGGGGCGGGGCGCCACGACGGCCGCGACGACCTGCCCGAACCGTTCGTCCGGGAGCCCGACGACGACGGCGTCGTCGACGTCCGGGTGGTCCTTGAGCGCGACCTCGACCTCCTCCGGGTACACCTTCTCGCCGCCCGTGTTGATCACCAGTGAGCCGCGGCCGAGCAGGACGATCGTGCCGTCCTCCTCCAGGCTCGCGTAGTCGCCGGGAACGGACCAGCGGGTGCCGTCGGCGTCGGTGAAGAACGTCGAGGCGGTCTTCTCGGGGTCGTTGTAGTAGCCGAGCGGGATGTGCCCGCTGCGCGCCAGCTTCCCGATCTCGCCGGGCTTCACGACCTTCAGGTCGTCGTCGAGCACCGTGATGCCCGGCTTCATCATGAACCGGGCGGTGCCCTCCTTGCCGCCGACGGACGGCCCGCACGCGCCGGTCTCCGAGGCGCCGTAGTTGTCGAGGAACATCACGTTCGGGAGGTGTTCCTGCAGGGCGGCCTTCGCGCCCTCGGTGAGGGGCGCCCCGCCGGACGCGACCCCGAGCAGCGACGAGGTGTCGTACTCCCCGGAGGCGAGGGCCTTGGCGACCGGCCGCGCCATGACGTCGCCGACCAGCATCAGCACGTTGGCCTGCTCCTCCGCGACCAGCCGCAGCGCCTTGTCGGCGTCGAACGCGTGGTCGGTGTAGAGGACGACCTTCGCGCCGTTGAACAGTCCCATGAACGCGACCCACTGCCCGGCGCCGTGCATGACGGGCGCGCAGTCGAGCACGGCCATGCCGCCCTGCTCGGCGTTCTCCGCGAGCTGCTCCGGGCTGGTGACGGGGTCGCCGAGGACGTTGCCGCCGCCGAGCGCGCCGAAGAAGATGTCCTCGCAGCGCCACTCGACGCCCTTCGGGTACCCGGTGGTCCCGCCCGTGTACATGATGTACCGGTCGTCGTTCGACCGGGCCGGGAAGTCGTCGGACGGGTCGGCCGCCGCGAGGGCCGCCTCGTACTCGACGGCGCCGGGGACGTCGCCGGTCCCGCCGTCCTCCAGGACGACGACGTGGCGCAGCCTCGGCAGGTCGGCGCGGACCTCCTGGACGCGCGCCAGCAGCGACCGCTCGCCGATGAGCGCGACCGAGTCGGAGTCGGACAGGACGTGGCGGAGTTCGCCCGCGACGTACCGGTAGTTCACCGGGATCGGCACGGCGCTGATCTTGAAGGCGCCGAGCATCGCCTCGATCCACTCGGCCCGGTTGTAGGCGAGGATCGCGACGTGCTCGCCGGCCCGCACGCCCGCGTCGGCGAGGTGGTGCCCCACCCGGCTCGCCCGCGCGCTCAGCTCGGCGAACGTGCGGCGTTCGTCCCCGGCCACCAGCGCCGGGCGGTCCGGCCCCGCCGCCGCCAGGATCTCGATCAGATCCGCAAGGTTGTAGCTTCGCGCCATGGGCCGTCCTCGCCTTTCGGGATGGGTGAGAAGGTCCTTCCGAATCATGCTCGGGTTGCGGGTAAGTACTCAATGACCCTGGACAGCGGGTCCAATGAGATGGATCACAAAGCGCGCCCGGATCCGGCCACGCCGCCCGTCCTTACACGCCTCTTATCCGGGTACCGGCATGCTTGGTCGTAACGATTCAGCATCAGACGGGGGTAGTGGTGAGCCCAGGCGCAATGGCGTGGACGCCTCCGACATGGGAGGAGATCGTCACCGAGCACTCCACAAGGGTGTTCCGGCTGGCGTACCGCCTGACCGGCAACCGGCACGACGCCGAGGACCTGACCCAGGACGTCTTCATCCGGGTCTTCCGTTCGCTGTCCTCCTACAGTCCGGGCACGTTCGAGGGCTGGCTGCACCGGATCACGACGAACCTTTTCCTCGACCGGGCCCGCCGCAAGCAGCGCATCCGCTTCGACGCGCTCGCCGACGACGCCGCCGAACGCCTGCAGGGCCGCGAACCGAGCCCCGCGCAGGCGTACGACGAACGGCACCTCGACGCCGACATCCAGCGCGCCCTCGACGGCCTGGCCCCCGAGTACCGCGCCGCCGTCGTGCTGTGCGACATCGAGGGCCTCACCTACGAGGAGATCGCCGCGACGCTGAACGTCAAGCTCGGCACCGTCCGCTCGCGGATCCACCGGGGCCGCGCCCAGCTGCGCGTCGCCCTGGAGCACCGCCGCCCCGCCGAGGTCCCCGAATCGGTCGCGGGCGAGGTCCCGAGCGTCACCGGGGCGTGATCACGGCGGGGTCGTCGCGGTCGCGAGCTTGAGGACCTCCGGCCGGATCAGGTCCTCGATGGACGAGTAGGGCACCGAGTTCGGCGCGAAGAAGTCGGGCACGAGGCAGTTCTCGCTCGGCGTGAACATCGTCTCCAGCCGGTCCTTGGTGAGCGAGAACGAGACGCCGTAGAACAGCCGCTCGCCCCGCGTCCGCTCGGCCAGCGGGTTGTACGTGCACATCTCCCGCTTCCGGTCCGGGGGCGGCGGTATGCGCCGCGACAGCTCGGCCAGGGACGACCGCCGCAGCGCCGCCTCGGTGAAGATCTCCCGGGGCCCGAGGGCGCGGCCCGTGGCCAGCTCGACGTTGACGGCCTTCGGCCGCCGGTCGTACCCGCCGCCCGCGTACACCGGGACGCTCACCAGGTACCGGACCGACAGCAGCCGCGGCCCCCGGTACACGACGTCCGAGGTCATCTCGATGGGGCGCGGCGGCCCCGGCACCGCCTGGCTCGGCAGCCCGCCCATCTGGTCGAGGAAGTGGCGGTAGTCCGCGACGGACTGCTCGACCGGCGCACGCAGCGCCGCGTTGATCCGCCGCTGGACGGCCGGGTCGGAATGCCCGCTGACCTGCATGAAGCGGACCGTTCCCTCGGCCAGGTTGATGGACGGGTCGCCGATCGTCGCGGACGCGAGCGTCACCTCGCCGGGCGTGAACGCGCGCGGCGGCGGGCCGTCGTCCCGCGCCTGCCACACCGCGACGCCGCTCCCCGCCGCCACGACGGCGGCCGTGCCCCCGGCCGCCGCGATCGCCTTCGCGCCGCCGACCTTCGCGAGGAACCCGGCCGACGTCGACCCCGCCGAGCCGCCGGCGCCGGCCGCGCCGA
>NZ_JBHTJA010000210.1:0-4327 GCF_042675525.1 Actinomadura sediminis | reverse complement strand
CCGCCTGGGCGAGGCGACCGGGCTGCGGCTTCCGGCGACCCTGGTGTTCGACCATCCGACCGCGCGGGCGCTCACCGACCACCTGCGCGACCGGCTGGCCGGAGCCGCCGCGCCGGCACCGGCCGGGGGCGGCGCGGCACCCGGCGGCGGCGCGCACGACGAGCCGATCGCGATCGTCGGGATGGGCTGCCGCTTCCCGGGCGGCGTGCGCGGCCCCGACGACCTGTGGCGGCTGGTCGCCGACGGCGGCGACGCCGTCTCGGCCTTCCCCGCGGACCGGGGCTGGGACCTTGCCGGGCTCTACGACCCGGACCCCGCGGCGTCGCGGCGCACCAACACGCGCCACGGTGGGTTCCTGCACGACGCCGCCGAGTTCGACGCGGAGTTCTTCGGCATCGGCCCGCACGAGGCGCTCGCCATGGACCCGCAGCAGCGGCTTCTCCTGGAGACGGCGTGGGAGGCGCTGGAATCCGCCGGGATCGACCCCGGCACGCTGCGGGGCGGCGACACCGGCGTGTTCGCCGGGGTGATGTTCTCCGACTACGCCACCCGCGTCACGTCCGCCCCGCCGGAGCTGGAGCCCTACCTCGGCAACGGCGGCATGGGCAGCGTCGCCTCCGGGCGGCTCGCCTACACCTTCGGCTGGCGGGGCCCCGCGGTCACCGTCGACACGGCCTGCTCGTCGTCGCTGGTGGCGCTGCACCTGGCCGCGCGGGCGCTGCGGGACGGCCAGTGCGGGCTCGCCCTCGCGGGCGGCGTGACGGTGATGTCGACCCCGGAGATCCTCATCGGCTTCAGCGGCCAGCGCGCCCTGGCGCCCGACGGCCGCTGCAAGGCGTTCGGCGCCGCCGCGGACGGCACCGGCCTGGCCGAGGGCGCGGCGCTGCTGCTGCTCGAACGCCTGCCGGACGCGCGCCGCAGGGGGCACCCCGTCCTCGCCGTGCTGCGCGGCTCGGCCGTGAACCAGGACGGTGCGAGCAACGGCCTCACCGCCCCCAGCGGCCCCGCCCAGGAGCAGCTCATCGGAACGGCCCTGGCGGACGGCGGCCTGACCCCCGCCGACGTCGACGTCGTGGAGGCGCACGGCACCGGCACCCGGCTCGGCGACCCGATCGAGGCGCGGGCGCTGCAGGCGTCCTACGGCCGGGACCGGCCCGCCGGCCGCCCGCTGCTGCTGGGCACGGTCAAGTCGAACATCGGGCACGCCCAGGCCGCCGCCGGCGCCGCCGGAGTGATCAAGATGGTGATGGCGCTGCGGCACGGGGTCGTCCCGCGGACCCTGCACGCCGACGAACCGTCGGACGAGGTGGACTGGACGGACGGCGGCGTCGAGCTCGTCACCGAGAACCGGCCGTGGCCGGAGGCGGGGCGCCCGCGCCGCGCGGCCGTGTCCTCGTTCGGGATCAGCGGCACCAACGCGCACGCGATCCTCGAAGAGGCCGCGCCGGAACCGGCGGCGGACGAGCGTCCGCGCGAGGCGCCGCCCGGCGAGATCCCCTGGGTGCTGTCCGGCCGCACCGAGACCGCCGTCCGCGCCCAGGCCGCCCGCCTGCTCGCCCACGTGCGGGACCGCGCCGACCTCGCCCCCGCGGACGTCGGGCTGTCCCTGGCGACCGGCCGCGCCGCGCTCGACCGCCGCGCCGCCGTGGTCGGCGCCGACCGCGACGAACTGGTGCGCGGCCTCACCGCGCTGCGCGACGGCGCCCACGCCGTCGGGGCCCCCGGCACGGGCCGTCCGGGATTCCTGTTCACCGGGCAGGGCGCACAGCGCCCGGGCATGGGACGCGCCCTCTACCGGACGTACCCCGCCTACGCGGAGGCGTTCGACGCCGTGTGCGCCGAGCTCGACCCCCTGCTGCCGCGCCCCCTCGCCGACGTCGTGTTCGCCGCCGGACCCGAGGCCGGACCCGAGGCCGAACCCGGCTCCCCGGCGCCCGACTCCGGCGAGCTCGACCGGACCGTGTTCGCGCAGCCCGCGCTGTTCGCCGTCGAGGTCGCCCTGTACCGGCTGCTGGAGTCCTGGGGCGTCCGGCCCGGCCTGCTCGCCGGGCACTCGGTCGGCGAGATCGCCGCCGCGCACGCCGCCGGCGTCCTCACGCTCGCCGACGCCTGCACGCTCGTCGCCGCCCGCGGCCGCCTCATGGAGGCGCTGCCGGACGGCGGCGCGATGGTCGCGGTCCGCGCCGCCGAGGCCGAGGTGGCGCCGCTGCTCACCGGCGACGTCGGCATCGCGGCGGTCAACGGCCGCGAGGCGGTCGTGCTGTCGGGCCCGGAACGGGCCGTCACCGAGCTCGCCGACCGGCTCGCGGCGGCCGGCCGCCGCACGCGCCGGCTGCGCACCGGCCGCGCGTTCCACTCGCCGCTGATGGAACCGATGCTCGACGAGTTCGCCCGCGTGCTGGACGGCCTGACCTTCGGCGCGCCGCGGATCCCGATCGTGTCGACCGTCACCGGACGGCCGGACGGCGACGCGTTCGCGACCGCCCGCCACTGGGTCGACCACGTCCGCGCCACCGTGCGGTTCCACGACGCCCTCCGGGCGATGTCCGGCGCGGGCGTCACCACGTTCGCCGAGGTCGGCCCGGACGCCGTCCTGACCGCGCAGGGCGCCGAATGCCTGCCGGACGCCGCGTTCCTGCCGACCCAGCGGCGTGACCGTCCGGGCACCCGCGCGCTCGTCGAGACGCTCGGCGCGCTGCACGTCCGGGGCGTCGCGGTGGACTGGCCCGCGTTCTTCGCCGGGGCCCGGCGCGTCGACCTGCCCACGTACGCGTTCCAGCGGCGCCGCTTCTGGCTGAGCGCCCCGGCGTCCCCGGCGGGCACGGGCGACTTCGGGCATCCCCTGCTCGCCTCCGCGGTGACCCTCGCCGGTGACGACGGCGTTCTGCTCACCGGTCGGGCATCGCTCGCCGCACAGCCCTGGCTGGCCGACCACGGCGTCCGCGGCGACGTGCTGCTGCCCGGCACCGGCCTGCTCGAGCTCGCCGCCCGGGCGGGCGCCGAGGCGGGCGCCCCGGGCGTCCGGGAGCTCACGCTGCGGGCCCCGCTCCGGCTGCCCGCCACCGACCCGGTCGACCTCCAGGTCCGCGTCGGCCCGCCGGGTGAGGACGGCGAGCGTCCGGTCTCCGTTCACGCCCGTCCGGGCGATGACGCCGACTGGACCGAGCACGCCACCGGCACGCTCACCGCCGCCCCGCTCGCGCCCGACCCGTCCCACGCCGACCCGTCCCACGCCGCCCCGGCGGACCGGCGCGCCTGGCCGCCGCCGGGCGCCGAGCCGGTGGACCTGGACGGCGTCTACGAGCGGCTCGCCGAACGCGGCCTCCGCTACGGCGCCGCCTTCCGCGGCCTGACCGCCGCCTGGCGGCGCGGCGCGGAGCTCTGCGCGGAGGTCGCGCTGCCGGACGCGGCGCACGGGCCCGCGGGGACGTTCCTGCTCCATCCCGCCCTCGCGGACGCCGCCCTGCACGCCGTCCTCGCCACCGCACCGTCCGGCGCCCCCCTCCGGCTCCCGTTCCTGTGGTCCGGCGTCACCCTGCACGCGCACGGCGCGACGGAACTGCGGGTGCGCCTCGTCCCGGACACACCCGACAGGATGTTCGTGGACGCCGCCGCACCGGACGGGACGCCGGTGCTGTCCGGCTACCTCACCTCGCGGGAACTGCCGGCGGACGAACCGCACGGGACCGGCGGCGGCCCGCTGTACGCCGTCGACTGGGAGCCGCTCACCGTCCCGGGCGCGGCGGCCCCGGCCGTCCACGCCGTCCTGGGCGACGCGCCCGGCCTCCCCGGCGCGGCCCGCCACAAGGACCTGGCGGACCTCGGAGCGGCGCTGGACGCGGGCGCGCCCGTCCCGGACGCCGTCGTGTGGGCGCCGCCCGGGCCGCTGCCGGACGTCCGGGACGCCGCGCGAGCGGCCACGGTGCAGGCCCTCGAGGTGCTGCGCGCCTGGCTCGCCGACGAGCGGTTCGCCGCCGCGCGCCTGGTCGTGACGACCCGCGACGCCGTCGCACCGCACCCGGACCCGGCGCACGCCGCCGTCTGGGGACTCGTGCGGGCGGCGCGGGCCGAGCACCCCGGGCGGTTCGCCCTCCTCGACCTGGACGGCACGGACCCGTCCCGGTACGCGCTGCCCGCGGTGCTCGCCGCGGCGGAACCGGAGACCGCCGTCCGTGAGGGCGTGGCGCGCGTCCCCCGGCTGACCCGCGTCCCGGCGCCCGTCCCCGGAGCCGCGCCGGGCGGCCTGGACCCGGCCGGCACCGTGCTGATCACCGGCGGCACCGGCGGGCTCGGCGCGCTGCTGGCCCGGCACCTGGTGGAACGGCAC
>NZ_JBHTJA010000209.1:0-4349 GCF_042675525.1 Actinomadura sediminis | reverse complement strand
CGCGGTGTCCCTCGCGCGCGCCCGTCCGGCGTTCGACCGGCGGGCGGCGGTGCTCGGCGCGGACGACGGCGACCTGGCGGCCGCGCTCGCCCGGCTGGCCGCGGGCGAGCCCGGACCGGAGACGGTGACGGGCGGGCCGGCCGCGTCGGGCGGCACGGTCTTCGTGTTCCCCGGCCAGGGCGGGCAGTGGGCCGGGATGGCGGCGGACCTGCTGGCCTGGTCGCCGGAGTTCGCCCGCATCGTCGGCGACTGCGAGCGCGCCCTCGAACCGCTGGTGGACTGGTCGCTCACCGGCGTGCTGCGCGGCGCCCCGGACGCGCCGCCGCTGGACCGCGTCGACGTCGTCCAGCCCGCGCTGCTGGCGATGATGGTCGCGCTGGCCGGGACGTGGCGGGCGCACGGCGTCGAGCCGGACGCGGTCGTCGGGCATTCGCAGGGCGAGATCGCGGCGGCGCACGTCGCCGGGGCGCTCCCGCTGGACGACGCGATGCGGATCGCGGCCGTGCGCAGCCGGCTCGTCGCGCAGCGGCTGGCCGGGACGGGCGGGATGCTGTCGGTCGCGCTGCCCGCCGGGCGCGCGGACGAGCGCGTCCGCCGCTGGAACGGCCGCCTGTCGGTCGCCGCGCTGAACGGCCCGGCGGCCGTCGTCGTCGCCGGCGACCCGGCGGCCCTCGACGAGCTGGCGGAGTCCTGCGCGGCGGACGGCGTCCGGACGCGGCCGATCGCGGTGGACTACGCCTCCCACTCCGCGCACGTCGAGCGGATCGCCGGGGAGCTCGTCGGCGAGCTGGGGCCGGTCGCCGCCCGTACGGGCGACGTCGGCCTGCTGTCGACCGTCACCGGCGACTGGGCGGACGGTGCCGACCTCGACGCCCCCTACTGGGTGCGGAACCTGCGCGAGCCCGTGCGCTTCGAGGGCGCCGTGCGCGCCCTGGCGGAGGCGGGCCACGACGCGTTCGTCGAGGTGAGCCCGCACCCGGTGCTCACCGGAGCGGTCCGCGACACGGTGGACGACGCCGGCCGCCGCGCGCTCGTGGTCGGGTCGGTGCGCCGCGACGACGGCGGCCCGCGGCGCTTCCTCACCTCCCTCGCGGAGGCGTGGGCGGGCGGCGTCGCGGTGGACTGGGGGACCGTGCTCGCGGCGGCGGGCGCGGACTCCGCGCCCCCGGTCGAGCTGCCCACGTATCCGTTCCAGCGGGAACGGTACTGGCTCGCGCCCCGGGCCGCGTCCGGCGACGCCGCCGGACTCGGGCTGGCGCCCGCCGACCATCCGCTGCTGGGCGCGGCGCTGCCGTCCCCGGACGGCGGCGCGGTCCTGACCGGCGTGCTGAGCCTGGCCGCGCACCCCTGGCTCGCCGACCACGCGGTGGCCGGCACGCCCCTCCTGCCGGGCACCGCGCTCGTCGAGCTCGCGCTGCGCGCCGGAGACGAGGCGGGGCTCGGCACGCTCGAGGAGCTGACCCTGGAGGCGCCGCTGGCGCTGCCCGACGAGGGCGCCGTCCGGCTCCAGGTGCGGGTGGAACCGCCCGGCGGCGACGGCCCGGACCGGCGCGCCGTCACGATCCACTCGGCCCCGTCCCCCGGCGGGGACGGGTGGACCCGGCACGCGACCGGCACGCTCGCGCCCGGCCAGGCCGCGCCCGGCGAAGGGTTCTCCGCGGAGCTCGCCGCCGCGTGGCCGCCGCCGGACGCGGAACCGGTCGACGTGGCGGACGGCTACCGGCGGCTCGCCGACCGCGGTTACCGGTACGGCCCGGCGTTCGCCTGCCTGCGGCGGCTGTGGCGCCGGGACGGCGACGCGGGCACGGTCATGTTCGCCGAGATCGAGCCGTCCGCGGACCAGCGGGAGGCCGCGCCCGGCTTCGGGACGCATCCGGCGCTGCTCGACGCCGCGCTGCACGCGGCGCTGCTCGCCGCGGACGGCCCGGCGGAGCCGATCCTGCCGTTCGCCTGGACGGACGTGCGCCTGCACGTCGCCGGGCCGTCCACCCTGCGGGTGCGGGTGACCTCCACCGGCCCGGACACGGTGTCCATCGCGGCCGTCGACGGCACGGGCGCCCCGGCGGTGTCGGTCGGCTCGCTGCGGTTCCGTCCCGTCCCGCTGGACCGGCTGCCCGCGCGGAGCCCCGCACCCGCGGACGGCGCGCTGTTCGCCCCGGACTGGGAGGACGCGGCCCTGCCCGGCGCCGGCGCGGACGGCGCGGCGCCCGACGTCACGGTGCTGCCGGTCGCCGCGGCCCCGCCGGACCCGGACCCGGCGGACGTCCGGGCCGAGACGGGGCGCGTGCTGGCGGCGGTTCGCGACTGGCTGGACGCCGACCGGCCCGACGGCGCCCGGCTGGTGGTGACGACCCGGGGAGCCGCCCACGACGTCGCCGTCCCCGACCCCGCGGGCGCGGCCGTGTGGGGGCTCGTGCGGTCGGCGCAGACCGAGCGGCCCGGCGCCCTGGTCCTGCTCGACCTGGACCCGGCCGGGCCGGAGCCGTCCGCGGCCGACGTCGCCGCGCTCGCGGCGACCGGGGAACCGCAGCTCGCCCTCCGGGACGGGCGCGTCCTCGTCCCGCGGCTGACCCGGCCGGAGCCGCCCGCTCTGGAACCGCCGCCCGGGGGGCCGTGGCGGCTCGACCGCACCCCCGGCGGCACGATGGCAGACCTGCACCTGCGTCCCTGCCCCGAAGCGGGACGCCCGCTCGGCGCGGGCCAGGTCCGCCTCGCCGTGCGGGCGGCGGGCCTGAACTTCCGGGACGTGATGCTCGCGCTCGGCACGCACCCCGACGCCGCCGCCGCCCTCGGCGTCGAAGGGGCGGGCGTGGTCGTCGAGACCGCCCCGGACGTCGCGGACCTGCGCCCGGGCGACCGCGTGCTGGGACTGTTCCCCGGCTCGTTCGGACCGGTCGCGGTCGCCGACCGCACCTCGCTCGCGCCGATCCCCGAGGGGTGGACGTTCGCCGAGGCGGCGTCGGTGGCGACCGTGTTCCTCACCGCCTACCACGGCCTGGTGGACCTCGCCGCCGTCCGGCCCGGCGACGCGGTCCTCGTGCACGCCGGCGCGGGCGGCGTCGGGATGGCGGCCGTGGAGCTCGCCCGCCACCTGGGGGCCGAGGTGTTCGCCACCGCGTCGCCCGCGAAGTGGGGCGTGCTGCGGGACCTCGGCCTGGACGACGACCACATCGCCTCTTCGCGGACCGTCGGGTTCCGCGACCGGTTCCTCGCGGTCACCGGCGGCCGCGGCGTCGACGTGGTGCTCAACTCGCTGACCGGCGACCCGGTGGACGCGAGCCTCGACCTGCTGCCGCGCGGCGGCCGGTTCGTCGAGCTGGGCAAGCTCGACCTGCGCGACCCCGGCCCGCTCGCCGCCGCCGGGGTGACCTACCGGTGGTTCGATCTGACGCGGCTCGCCGACGCCGCCGCCCCCGAGGGCGACCCGGGGCGGCTGCAGGAGCAGCTCAAGGAGGTCCTCGACCTGCTGGCGCGCGGGGCGCTGCGGCGACCGCCCGTCCGGGTGACGGACGTGCGCCGCGCCCCGGACGCCTTCCGCCTCCTCGCCCGCGCCGGGCACGTGGGGAAGGTCGTGCTGACCGTCCCGCGGGCCCTCGACCCCGGCGGGACCGTGCTGATCACCGGGGGCACCGGCGGGCTCGGCGCCGAGACGGCCCGGCACCTGGTCACCGCGCACGGCGCGCGGAACCTGCTGCTGGCGAGCCGGCGCGGGGCCGCCGCCCCGGGCGCGGACGACCTGGCGGCGGAGCTCACCGGCCTGGGCGCCCGCGTGACCGTCGCGGCCTGCGACGTCGCCGACCGGGACGCGCTGGCCGGGCTGCTCGCCGCCGTGCCCGCCGACGCCCCGCTCACCGGCGTCGTGCACGCGGCGGGCGTCACCGACGACGGCGTCGTCGGCGCCCTGGACCGCGACCGGCTCGACGCGGTCATGCGCCCCAAGGCGGACGCGGCCCGGCACCTGGACGAGCTGACCCGGGACGCCGACCTCGCGTTCTTCGTGCTCTTCTCCTCGGTCGCGGGCCTGGCCGGGTTCCCCGCCCAGGCCAACTACGCCGCGGCGAACGCGTGCCTGGACGCCCTGGCGGTGCGCCGCGCGTCCCTCGGCCTGCCCGCGACGTCGCTGGCGTGGGGCCTGTGGGAACTGCCTGGCGGGATGACCGCCCACCTGACCGGCGCCGACCTCGCCCGGATGGGGCGGCTCGGCGTGGCGCCGCTGCGCACCGCGGACGGGGTGGCGCTGCTCGACGCCGCCCTGGCGCGGGACGAGGCCGTCCTGGTGCCGATGCGCCCGGCCGCGGCGCCCGACCCGGAGGCGGTCGCGCCGCCCCTGCGCGGCCTGGTCGCGCGGC
>NZ_JBHTJA010000208.1:0-4383 GCF_042675525.1 Actinomadura sediminis | reverse complement strand
GTCCGGTCTCGCGGCGGCCCCGGCCGCCGCCCGCCCGGCGGCGCGCCCGGTCTCCCTCGCGGGCACCCGGTCAGCCGCCGGGCCGGCGGGACGGGCCGGGGCGGCGCCGCCCGCCGGTTCTTGCGATGCTGGGGTCGTATCCGAGGCGGTTCATCCTGTGTCGGAGCACATGCAGAATGTAACAGGACCAGGTCACAGGGGAGGAGGAAGCGGCGATCGCGCATCGCCGAGGGCGCGCCGCACCACGGGCGTCCCGGCGGACGCGGGCGCCGCGACCGCGAAGATGGAGACGGATGTAACGACGGAGTTGTATCCGCGTGAGCGGCTCGGCCGTGTGCGGGAGGCGGCGGCGAGGGCGGGGCTGGGGGCGGTGCTGCTCACCCCGGGCCCGGACCTGCGCTACGTCACCGGCTACGACGCGCTGCCGCTCGAACGGCTCACGTGCCTGGTGGTGCCCGCGTCCGGCGACGCGTTCATGATGGTCCCGCGGCTGGAGCTGCCCGCCGCGCAGGAGTCGCCCGCGGGCGGCCTCGGCGTGGAGTTCGTGCCGTGGGACGAGACCGACGACCCGTTCGCGCTGGCCGCGGCCCGGCTGCCGCGGGACATCGCCAAGGTCGGGGTCGCCGACCGGATGTGGGCCGTGATGGCGCTGCGGTTCCGGGCGGCGCTGCCGGGCGCCGAGCAGGTCGCCGCGGGGTCGGTGCTGCGGGAGCTGCGCATGCGCAAGAGCGCCGCCGAGGTGGCGGCGCTGCGCGAGGCGGGCGCCGCGATCGACCGGGTGCACCGCCGGGTGCCGGAGTTCCTGCGTCCCGGCCGCACCGAGCGGGAGGTGGGCCGCGACATCGCGGACGCCATCATCGCCGAGGGGCACGAGAGGGTCGACTTCGTCATCGTGGGGTCGGGCCCGAACGGAGCCAACCCGCACGCCGAGCTGTCGGACCGGGAGATCCGGCCCGGTGAGCCGGTCGTGGTCGACATCGGCGGGACGATGCCGTCCGGCTACTGCTCCGACTCCACCCGCAACTACTGCGTGGGAGAGCCGCCCGCCGAGTACCGCGCGTACTACACGGTCCTGGAGGAGGCGCAGCGCGCGTCGTGCGAGGCCGTCCGGCCCGGGGCGACGCCGGAGTCGGTGGACGCCGCGGGCCGCGACGTCATCGACGCCGCCGGGCACGGCGAGCACTTCTTCCACCGGACCGGGCACGGCATCGGCCTGGAGTCGCACGAGGAGCCGTACATCGTCGCGGGCAACACCGAGCCGCTGGAGCCCGGGATGGCGTTCTCCATCGAGCCCGGCATCTACCCGGGGCCGCACGGCGCCCGCATCGAGGACATCGTCGTGTGCACCGAGGACGGGTACGAGCCGATGAACGTGACCGAGCGCGGACTCGTGATCGTCGGCTGACGACGCCGCTGATCAGGCGATTCGGATAAGGCCGGTTTTCCGGTCGGGAAACTGGGGGAGGGCGGGGCGTTTTCGTCCCGCCCTTCCGGCATTTCGGACGTCCACGGAATGGTGCGGCGGAGACGTCCGTCAACGGCCGGGATCGCGACGATAACGATCTCTGCACCAAATGCGTTCCCCGGCACACCGCGTATTGCGGTGGGGGCGTTCCGCCATGTACGACCTTGTTTCAAGTTACGCCGGGGTAGTGACGTTTCTCCCACCGCCCGGGCAGGGCCCCGCCCGCCCGGACGGCGGGGGACCCGTGCCGGAAGAAGAGGAGACGCCGTGGCAGAGGTCGACCTGACCAGCGTCGGGAAGGTCTATCCCGACGGCACGCGGGCCGTGACCGACCTGAACCTCCACATCGCCGACGGGGAGTTCCTCGTCCTGGTCGGCCCCTCCGGCTGCGGCAAGACGACCGCGCTGCGGATGGTCGCCGGCCTCGAGGACATCTCCGAGGGCGAGGTCGTCATCGGCGGGCGGGTCGTCAACCGGGTCCCCGCCCGCGACCGCGACGTCGCGATGGTGTTCCAGAGCTACGCCCTGTACCCGCACCTCTCCGTGCGCGACAACATCGGGTTCGGCCTGTCGCTGCGCAAGATGCCGAAGGCCGAGATCCGCGCGAAGGTCGACCGGGCCGCCGAGATCCTCGGCCTCACCGAGCACCTCGGCCGCAAGCCCCGCAACCTGTCGGGCGGCCAGCGGCAGCGCGTCGCGATGGGCCGCGCGATCGTCCGCGAGCCGCAGGCGTTCCTGATGGACGAGCCGCTGTCGAACCTCGACGCCAAGCTGCGCGTGCAGATGCGCGCCGAGATCGCCCGCCTGCAGCGGGACCTCGGCGTCACCACCATCTACGTCACGCACGACCAGACCGAGGCGATGACGCTCGGCGACCGGGTCGCGGTCATGAAGAAGGGCGAGCTGCAGCAGGTCGCGCCGCCCCAGGAACTCTACGACCGGCCCGCGAACCTCTTCGTCGCGGGATTCATCGGCTCGCCGGCCATGAACCTGCTCAAGGGCGTCCTCACCGGGGACGCGGAGAACCCGCGCCTGGAGATCGGCGCCCGGACGCTGACGCTGCCGCCCTCGGTGCTGACCGAGCGCCCGGCCCTGGCGTCCTACCTGGGGCGCGACGTCGTCGTCGGCGTCCGCCCCGAGGACATGGAGGACGCCGAGCTCACCGAGGCCCCCGAGGGGACCCGGCTGGAGGCCGCCGCCGATCTGGTGGAGGCGATGGGCTCGGACGTGCTCGTCCACTTCGCGGTCGAGGCGGCGCCGGTCGTCACCGAGGACACCAAGGAGCTCGCCCGCGACGCGGGAGCCGACGTGCCGGGCGGCGCGCGCGAGGAGCGCACCGAGATCGTCGCCCGGTTCAGCCCCCGCACCCGCGTGAAGGCGGGCGACCCGGTGACGATCCGCGTCGACACCGGGCGCCTGCACTTCTTCGATATCGAGTCCGGCGCGTCGATCTGGGGAGCAGGCGGCGCGGCCGGTCCGCTCAGGAAGGATGAGGGATGAGGGTCTCATGGTTCGGCCGCCGGGCGTTCGGCGCGGCCGTCGCGGCGGGGATGCTGGTGTCGTCCGCCGCGGCGTGCGGCGGGGACGACGGCGGCGGTGAGGGCGACGGCGGCGGCGACGGTCCGCTGAAGGGCGTCACGATCGAGGTCGCGGCGAAATGGACCGGCCCGGAGGAGGAGAACTTCCGCAAGGTCCTCGACGCGTTCGAGAAGCAGAGCGGCGCGACCGTCAACTACGCCTCCACCGGCGAGAACACCGACGCCTTCCTCGGGCCGCGGCTGTCGGCCGGCAACCCGCCGGACGTGGCGATCCTGCCGCAGCCCGGCCTGATGCAGCAGTACGCGAAGGACGGCAAGCTCAAGCCGCTCGGCGGCGACGCCGTCGCCGAGGTCGAGAAGAACTTCGAGCCGTACTGGAAGGAACTCGGCTCCAGCGACGGCAAGACCTACGGCGTGATGATCAAGGCCGCCTACAAGTCGATCATCTGGTACTCGCCGGAGGCGTTCTCCGCCGCGGGCGTCCAGCCCCCCAAGACGTTCGACGAGCTCGCCCAGGCGTCCACGACGCTGCTGAACTCCGGCACCGCCCCCTTCACGCTGGCCGCCGGGCCGCAGGACTCCTGGACGCTCACCGACTGGTTCGAGAACGTCTACCTGTCGCAGGCCGGGCCGGAGAACTACGACAAGCTCGCCGAGCACGAGCTCAAGTGGACCGACGAGACCGTCGCGAACGCGCTGGAGACCCTCGCGAAGATCTGGGGCAAGCCCGACTTCCTCAACGGCGGCGTCGCCACCGCCACCAAGACGAAGTTCGACGAGTCGGTCACCCAGGTGTTCGGCCAGCAGAAGGCCGCGATGGTGTACGGCGGCGACTTCGCCGCCGCCAACATCGGCACCACCGAGGCCGAGGTCGGCACGGACGCGAAGGTGTTCCCCTTCCCGCAGGCCGGGGACACCGCGCCCGCGATCCTCGGCGGCGACGTCGCCGTCGCGCTGACCGACGACAAGGGCACGCAGGAGCTCATGAAGTTCCTCGCCTCGCCCGAGGCCGGGAAGACCTGGGCCGGGCTCGGCGGCTACCTCACCCCGAACAAGAACGTGCCGCCGGACGCCTACTCCGACCCGATCGCCAAGCAGCTCATCCAGCAGCTCCAGGCCGCCGGTGACGCCGCCCGCTACGACATGTCCGACCTGACGCCCGCCGCGTTCGGCGCGACCCCCGGCGACGGCATGTGGGAGGCGCTGCGCCAGTTCGTGCAGAACCCGACCGACGTCGAGGGGACGCAGAAGAGGCTGGAGTCCGCCGCCGCCGAGGCGTACGGCGAGTAAGGGACCCCGATGAAGGCTCCGAAAGACGGGACGCCGCCGGCCGTCACGGCCGGCGGCGCCGCCGCGGACGTCGGCGATGCCGGCGCGGCG
>NZ_JBHTJA010000207.1:0-4424 GCF_042675525.1 Actinomadura sediminis | reverse complement strand
CCTCGTGCTGACCGGCCGCCGCGGGCCGGACGCGCCCGGCGACGCCGAACTGGCCGCCGGCCTGCGCGGCCTCGGCGCGGACGTGCGCGTCGAGGCGTGCGACGTGGCGGACCGCGCCGCCATCGCGGACCTGCTCGCGGGGATCGGCGGCCCGCCGCTGACCGCGATCTTCCACGCCGCGGGCGCCCTCGACGACGCCCTCGTCACCGAACTGACCCCCGGCCGTCTCGAGGCCCCCTTCCGGCCGAAGGTCGACGGCTCGGTGCACCTGCACGAACTGGCCCCGCCGGGGCTGTCGGCGTTCGTCCTGTTCACGTCGGCGGTGGGGGTGTTCGGGCAGGCCGGCCAGGGCGGCTACGCCGCCGCGAACGCCTTCCAGGACGCGCTCGCCGCCGCCCGCCGCGCCGCCGGGCTGCCGGGTCTCGCCCTCGCGTGGGGCACCTGGGCCGGCGCCGCCGGGATGGCGTCCCGGCTGGCCGGCGCCGCCGTGCGGCGCACCGCCGCGTCCGGTCTCGTGCCCCTGGACGCCGCGGAGAACCTCGCACTCCTCGATCGGGCGCTGACCGTCGACCGTCCCGTCGTCGTGCCGGTCCGCCTGGATCTCCCGCGGATCCGCGCGCGCGCCGCCGAAGGCGAGATCCCCCCGGCGTTCACCGTCCTGGCGGGCGGCGGACCCCGCCGCCCGGCCGCGCCCCGGACCGGGGACGACGCGGCCCGTCTGGCGGCGCTGCCCGCCCCGGAGCGGGAGGCGCTCCTGCTGGAGCAGGTCCGGGCGCACGTCGCCGCCGTCCTCGGCCACGACGGGCCCGCGGCCGTCGACCCCGCCCGGGGGCTGGTCGACCTCGGCCTGGATTCGCTGTCGGCGATCGAACTGCGCAACCGCATCGGATTCGCCACCGGCCTGCGCCTCCCGGCCACCCTGGTGTTCGACCACCCGACCGCCGCCGCGATCGCGGCGCACCTGGCCGCCGCCCTGTCCGGGCCGCCCGCCGCGGACACCGTCGAGAGCGAGATCGCCCGTCTCGAGGAGGCGTTCGCCGGGCTGGCCGCGGACGACCGGCGTCGCCGCGGCCTCGCCGCCCGCCTCCGCGCGCTCGCCGCGCGATGGGAGGATCCGGGCGAGCCCGACGACGCGCCGGACTCGCTGGGGACGGCGACCGCGGCCGAGCTGTTCGACATCCTCGACGAGGAGCTCGCACCGCAGGACGACTGACGCTGGACGACTGACGCCGGACGACCGGCGGCGGACGACCGGCGGCGGACGCGGCCGGCGCGCGGTGCGTGCGCCGGCCGCGCGCGGGTAGGCCCCGGGCATGGTTGAGGCTGTGCTGTTCGACGTGGACGGGACGCTCGTCGACACCACGTACCTGCATGCCGTCACCTGGTGGCAGGCGTTCCGGCAGCAGGGGCACGTGGTCGCGATGGCGAAGATCCACCGGGCGATCGGGATGGGGTCGGACAAACTGCTGGACCAGGTGCTGCCGGGCGGGCGGGACCGGGACGCCGACGACGCGATGCGGGACGCGCACACGGCCCTGTACGCGCAGTACTGGGGCCGGTTGCGGGCGTTCGACGGCGCGGCGGACCTGCTGCGGGCCTGCAAGGGGCGGGGAAAGCGCGTGGTGCTCGCGAGCTCGGCGGCCGAGCCGGAGATGCGGGCGCTGCGCGCGGCGCTGGACGCCGAGGACGCGATCGACGAGACGACGTCGGCGTCGGAGGTCGGGCAGAGCAAGCCCGCCCCGGACATCGTGGAGCTGGCCCTCGAACGCGCGGGGGTGCCCGCGGCACGCGCGGTGTTCGTGGGGGACACCGCGTGGGACGTCGAGGCGGCGGAGCGGGTCGGGGTGCCGTGCGTCGGGGTGCTCACCGGCGGGTGGGCGCGCGACGAACTGGAGGCCGCGGGCGCCGTCGCCGTTTTCGACGATCCCCGGGATCTGCTCGAGAAGCTGGAAAAGAGCCCGCTGCATTAGCATCCCGGCATGAACGCGTCGCGTGTGCAGTCCTTCTTCGCCGGGATGCTCGTCGCCAACAGCGCCCCGCACATCGCCACCGCCGTCAGCGGGCGGCGGCACCTGACGCCGCTGGCCGGGCGCGATTCCGGCCCGGTGACGAACGGCGTGTGGGCGGGGCTGAACCTGGCGGGCGGTGCCGCGCTGCTGCTCGCCGCTCGAAAGGGGAAGGCGGGCGTCCGATGGGACCGCGACCTCGTCGCCTTCGAGACGGGCTATCTCGCGTTCGCCTCGTGGATGGCCCTGTCGGAGCGTTTCTTTCCGATGAATTCGGAGTGAGGGCCCGGCGGAAAATCGGTTGGGCGGTCGCCCGGTCCGGGTGATGATGTCTCGCGATGAGCATCCGGTTGGCGGGCGGCGTGGTGGCCGCGCGGCGTGCGGCGTGGGCCCCGGGGCCGTCCGGGCCCGTGCGCGTGGACGAGCAGGGGGCCGAGCCCGGCGCGCCCGTCGCGCTCGGGCCCGAGGGCGCGCCGGACGGCGAGGTGCGGCGGGCGGTGACGGCGCTGCGGCTGCTGGTCGAGGGCGGCGGCGGCGTCGCGGCGGGCGCGGGCGTCGACCTCGGGGCGGGATTCCGGTCCGGGCGGCTGGAGGGCGCGCGCGGAGACCGGCGCGACGCCGTCCTGGCCGCGCTGCGGGCCGTCGGCGTGCGGGACGCGCGGCGGATCGGGGACCGGGCGGGGCTCATGGTCGCGCTGTTCGGCCCCTCGGTCACCAAGCGGGTCGGCGCCGCGGCGGCGCGGGCCGCCGAGGAGGGCCGATGGGACGCGCTGCACCTGGCGTCGGCGGCGAGCGACGTCCTCGGGCCGGAGCAGCTGGAACGGGTGCTGGAGCTGGACGCGCCGGACCCGGTGATCCCCGGCGGTTCGCCGTCGCCGCTGGGCGCCGATCTGCGGCGCGTGCTCGCGCCGGTGCCGCCGCCGCGCAGGCTGGACCTCCTCCTGGACCTGTGGGGCCGGGTGGCGGAGCATCGGGCCGGGGAGTCGCGCCGGGACCGGCTCCGGGCGACGCAGTCGCGCCGCGACCGGGTCGAAGACCTGCACGCGCGCCGGCGCCACCGCGCGGACGAGCAGGTCCTGCAGTGGGTACGGAGCGACCTGGGCACGGACGTGCCGGTGGCGGCGGCCGCCCGGTGGGTGCCGCCCGACGCCTACTGGCACGTCGTGCTCATCGCGCTGTTCCGGGACGCGCTCGCCGCCACGGCGCTGCTGCGCACGGCCGTCGCGGTCGCCGATCACGGTCTCGGGGAGGGGCTGGCGCGGTCGGCGGCCGTGCTGGACGCGGCGGTGCACGCCGCGCGCGACGACGCGACGGTGCTCGACGCGCGGCGGGTGCCGGGCCTGACGGGCCTGCCGCCCCGGCCCGGCGCCTACGTGCGGGACCTGCTCCGGCGGGTGGGCGAACCGGCGGACGACCGGCTCGCGGGATACGTTCGCCCGCGCCTGGCCTGCGCGCGGGACTACGCCCTGGTGATCGTCCGGGAGATCGTGCAGGTCCTCGACCGGTTCGACACGCGCGTGCCCGCGACCGCGCTGCGGGGGTGGGCGGAGGTCCCGCTGGCGGAATGGCGGGGCCGCGCCGGGTACAGCGGCGTTCGCCCGCCGGAGGAGTGGGACGGCATCGGGCCGTGGGCGGAACGGATGCACGACCGGGAGCCGCTGTCGGACCGGGTCGCCGCGACCGGCGACGCCGCCGCCGTCGAGGTGGTCGGCGACTTCCTCTGGTACGTGGAGCTGATCGACGCGCTCGCGCAGGTGCACGGCCATGACCGGGCACAGGCCGAACCCGGGACGGGCGAGCCCTGGTACTCGCATGAGGTCGAGCCCGCGCCGGCGACCGGGCCGGGGTACGCGTCGCTCCCGCAGGCGGTGGCCGGGGCCGCCCAGCTCGTCGCGTTCGGCGCGGTCCCGTCCAAGGGCGTCCGGACGTGGGCCGGGCTCGTCGACGCGATGTGGTCCGGAACCTCCGTGACCGAGGCCCTGACCGGCGAGTTCCGGGTTCCGGCGCCCCTCGCCTCGTTGGACGGCGCGGAGGTGGGCGGGCACCGCGTCAAGGTGGCGCGCACCGCGCGGGACCTGGCCGACTGGGCCGGTTACATGGGCAACTGCATCGCGGCGTACGCAGACGACGCCGAGGACGGGACGTCCGTCCTGGTGGGTCTGTACGGCCCGGACGGCCGTCTGGCGGCCAACGCGGAAGTGGTGCGGCTCAAGCCCGCCGCCCGCGGATGGCAGCTCGACCAGATCGAGGGGCGGTTCAACCGCCCGGCGCCCCGGGAACTGGCGGACGCCCTCCGCGCGCGGGTCGCCGCGATCCCCGGCGCGGCGCCCGCGATGCCCGGCGAGACGCCCGGCGAGACACCGGGCGAGGCGCCGGCCGGGCGGCCGGACGGCGGAGAGCCGCCCGCCCGGCCCGTCC
>NZ_JBHTJA010000206.1:0-4459 GCF_042675525.1 Actinomadura sediminis | reverse complement strand
CGCTGGTCGGCGGTTACCGGTTCCTGGCCCAGGGACTGGCGTACGAGCTGCCGCACATGTTCGTCCTGGCCACGGTCGCGCTGGGGGCGGGGTCGCTGGACTTCGGGGAGGTGGCTGCCGCGCAGGGCGGGCTGTGGTTCGTGGTCTGGATGCCGGTCGCGTTCGCCGTCTATCTCCTGTCGGCGCTCGCGATGGCCTTCTGGGGTCCGCTGGGCCACCCGCTGGGGGGCGACATCGCGGGCGGGGTCCCGGCGGAGTTGTCGGGCCCGGACAGGCTGCTGTTCCTCGCCGGCCGGCTCGCGTTGCTGACGGTCGCCGCGGCGGCGGCCGTGCCGATGTTCCTCGGCGGCGGCGCGGGGCCGTGGCTCCCCGGATGGGCGTGGTCGCTGCTCAAGACGCTCGCGGTGCTGGCCCTGCTGGTCTGGATGCGGGGCCGGCTCCCGGCGATCCGGATGGACCGCTTCATGACGGCGGCCTGGACGATCTTGATTCCGGCCACGCTGCTGCAGGCCCTGGTCGTCGGAATCGTGGTCGTGACCTGAGGAGGTGAGATGCAGACCATCGCGTTCTGGATCCTGGCCGTCGGCGCGGTCGGGTTCGGGGTGGCCGTCTTCGTCGTGGACTCGATGGCGCGGGCCACGTTCGCCCTGCTGGCCTCGTTCCTGTGCGTCGGGGCGGAGTTGCTGCTGCTCGATCTCGACTATCTCGGGGTCCTGGTCGTGCTCATGATGATCATGGAAATGCTGATCATGGCGGTCTTCATGATCATGTACATGATGAATCCCGGCGGGCTCATGCCGATGACGATGGTGCACAACCATCGCGGCGCCCTCGCGATATCGATCACGGCCTTCGCGGCGATGGCCGCCGGTGTCCTCCTCGTCCCGTGGCCGGAGCGGCGCGGGACGCCGCCGCCGGACCCGACGTACTCGCTGGGCGAGGCGATCATGGGATCGAAGATGCTGGTCATGATGGTGATCGGGATCGCCATCCTCGCCACGATGATCTCCGCGGTCGTGCTCGCGACCGACCGGGGCCGCTACGACCGCCCGTCCCGCGCCGCCGCACGCGACGGCGGTGGGTCGTGAACCTCGAGCTCTTCCTCCTGCTCGCCGCGGCGCTGTTCTCGGTGGGGCTGTACGGGGCGCTGTCCCAGCAGTCGATCGTCATGCTCATGATGGGCCTGGAGCTGATGATCAACGCGGTCCTGGTCGCGGGGGCGGCGTTCTGGTTCTACGTCGCCCCCGGCACGGCGGACGGGCAGGTCCTCGTGCTCGTGGCCGTGACGGTGATGGCGCTGGAGATGGCGATGGGATTCGCCGTGGTGACCGCCCTGTTCCGCGCGCGCGACGTCGACGTCACCGACAGCGCGGAGGACCTCAAGGGATGAACTCTCTCGGCTGGCTTCTCCCCGCGGTCCCGATCGCGGCCGGCGCGTCGCTGCTCGCCGGACGGTTCGCGGCCGGGCGGCGGCTGGACCGCCCGGCTCCGGCGATCGCCGCGGCCGCCATGCTCGCCACCCTGGGGCTCGCCGTCGCCGCGGCCCTGACCCGGCCGGTCGCGCGGTTCCCCCTCTTCGGCCGGTCGCCCGCCGGCATGGAGGTCGACGGGCTGTCGGCCGTCCTGGTCCTGACGGTCGCGTCGGTGAGCCTCGCCGTCGTCGTCTTCGCCGCCGGAGAGTTCTCCGCGGACGAATCGCGGGCGCGCTTCTTCGGGCTGATGCTGGTCTTCACCGGGGCCATGCTCGTGACGGTCACCGCGACCGACCTGGCCGTCCTGCTCATGGCGTGGGAGGTCATGGGCGCGATGTCGTACGCGCTCATCGGCTTCTGGTGGCGGGACCGCGGCCGGGTCGGCTCCGCCGGCGTCGCGTTCGTGACCACCCGCGCCGGGGACCTCGGGCTCTACTTCGCCGCCGGTGCCGCCATGGCCGGGACGGGCTCCCTGGACCTCGCCGGGCTCGCGGCCGCCGACGGCCGCTGGCGCGACCTCATCGCCGCCGGCGTCGTCCTGGCCGCGCTGGGCAAATCGGCGCAGCTCCCGTTCTCCTTCTGGCTGTCGCGGGCCATGGCCGGTCCGAGTCCGGTGTCGGCGCTGCTGCACTCGGCCACCATGGTCGCCGCCGGCGCCTACCTGCTGCTGCGCCTGAACCCGCTGCTGACCGCCACCGGCTGGGCGGCGACGCTCGTGGCCTGGACGGGCGCCCTCACCGCGCTCCTCCTGGGCGCGGTCGCCCTGGCGCAGCGCGACCTGAAGCAACTGCTGGCGGCGTCGACGTGCGCGCAGATCGGCTTCATGGTGCTGGGTGCCGGAGCGGGCGGCGTCGCGGGCGGTACCGCCCAGCTCGTCGCGCACGCCGCGGTGAAGAGCCTGCTGTTCCTCGGTGCCGGGGCGTGGCTGGCCGCACTGGGCACCAAGGATCTCGCCGAGCTGCACGGCGCGGCCCGCCGGTACCGGCTGGTCGGCGTCACCTTCGGAACCGGGACGCTCGCCCTCGCCGGAGTGCCGCCGCTGTCGTTGTGGGCGGCCAAGGACTCGGTGCTCGCGGCGGCGCTCGAGCGGTCGCACGCGCTGTACGCCGTCGGGCTCGCGGCCGGGCTGCTGTCGACGGGCTATGCGATCCGGGCGCTGATCGCGGTGAGCCGTCCGGTGGACGCGATGACGCGTGTGGACACCGAGGAGACCGGGACACGACACGTCGGGCTTCTCGAACGTCTGCCGTTGCCCGTCCTCGCCTCGGCGGCCGCGGTCCTGGGCGTCCTCGAGATGCCTCCGGTGGCCGGGGCGTGGAAAGACCTGCTCGGCACCGGCCCCGAACCGGTTCCCGGGCCCGTGGAACTCGTGCTCTCCGGGGGCCTGGCGCTCGCGGTGCTCGCGGTGACGTGGGCTCTCACGCGCCGTCCCGGACGAGCCCGCACGGCGGGGCCGTCGCCCGTCCGGCACTGGCTTCACCTCGAACGGCTCGCGGACCTGCTCGTCGCGCGTCCCGCCTTCGCGCTCGCCCGGACGCTCGCGCGGTTCGACGACCGGGTGGTGGACGGCGGCGTGCGGGCGGCCGCCGCCGCCGGGAGGGGCACCGCGGCGCTCGTCGCTCGCGGAGCCGAGATCCGGGTCGACGGGCTGGTCGACGCCATCGGGGGAGGGATCCGCCGGGCCGGCGGGCTCGCGCGCCGCCCGCAGACCGGACAGGTGCACACCTACTACGCGCAGGCCGCCGTCCTCCTCGCCGTGCTCATCGCCGTCGTCCTCCTGGTCAGGTGAACGTGCTCTCCGTTGCGATCTTCCTTCCGCTCGCGGTCGGCCTCGGGCTCTACGCCGTCCCCAGGATCGGCGACCGTGCGGTGATCTGGACGTGGATCACCGCATGCGCCGCCGACTTCGCCCTGGTCGTCGTCCTGTGGATCGGCCACGGGAACGGCGACGGCGTCTCCTACGAGACCAATGCGCGCTGGATCCCGTCGGTGAACGCCGGCTACCACATCGGGGTCGACGGGCTGTCGCTGCCGCTGCTGGCGCTCACCGCACTGCTGTTCCTGGTCTGCGCGGTCTACTCGCTGCGCCAGACCGAGCAGGTGCGGGCCTTCGCGGCGCTCTTCCTGTTCCTGCAGACGGTGTCGCTGGGGCTGTTCGCGGCCCTCGACCTGCTGCTGTTCTTCGTCTTCTTCGACCTGTCCATCGTCGGCATGTACTTCGTCATCGCGGGATGGGGGCACGGCGACAGGAGACGCTCGGCGCTGAAGTTCTTCCTCTACACCTTCCTCGGCTCGCTCGCGCTCCTGCTCGGCTTCATCGGCCTCTACCTCGGCGCCGAACCCCACACCTTCGACATGGTCGAGCTGACCCGCACGCCGCCGCTGTCCGGGACGCCGGGACTCGCGGCGCTCGTCCTGCTCGCGATCGGCATCGGGCTCGCGATCAAGACGCCGACCGTGCCGTTCCACACCTGGCTCCCGCCCGCGCACACCGACGCGCCCGCCGCGGGCTCGGCGATCCTCGCCGGGATCCTGCTGAAGATGGGCACGTACGGGTTCGTGCGCATCGCGATGCCGATGCTGCCGGACGCCTGGCGGCGGTACGCGTGGGCGATCATCATCGTCGGGCTGGTCGGCGTCCTGTACGGGGCGCTGGTGGCGTTCGCCCAAGAGAACCTCAAACGCCTGATCGCCTACACGTCGGTCAACCACATGGGCTACATCGTCGTGGCCCTGGGCGCCGCCGGCGCGGTCGGGGACGAGGCCGCGCGCCGGCTGGCGGTGACCGGGGCCGTCACGCAGATGGTGAGCCACGGCCTGGTCACCGGCGCCCTGTTCCTCCTCGCAGGCGTGCTCTACGACCGGGCGCACAGCTATGACATGGGACGGTTCGGCGGCACCGCCGCGGTGGCCCCGATCTTCTCCGGACTCGTGGCCCTCGGCGCGTTCGCCTCCCTCGGACTGCCCGGCCTCTCGGGTTTCATCGC
>NZ_JBHTJA010000205.1:0-4648 GCF_042675525.1 Actinomadura sediminis | reverse complement strand
CGCGGACGCGCACGGCGCCGGCGCGGTCGCGGACGCGCACGGCGCCGGCGCGGTCGCGGACGCGTTCCCCGAGGCGGCGGGCGAACTGCGGGCCGTCCTGTCGGCGCACCCGCTGCGGACGGGCCTCGTGCCGCGGCCGAAGCTCCCCGCGTGGGCGGACCCGGCCGTCCTGCCGGAGGTGAGGCTGCGCGAACGGGAGGCGGCGCTGTCCGCGGACGCGACGCGGGCGCTCGCCGAGCTGCTGGCGTCGCCCGCCCCCTACGCGACCCGCGAGATGCGCGACCTGCTCGACCCGGACGCCCTCATGGAGTTCGGCTGGGCCCTGTTCGAGAAGTGGCGCGCCGCCGGGGAGCCCGCACGGCACGCGTGGGCGCTCGCGCAGCTCGGCCGCACCGGCGGCGACGCGACCGTCGCCCGGCTCGTCCCCGTCATCGGCGCGTGGCCCGGCGGCGGGCGCGCGAACGCGCTCAAGGGGCTGGACGTGCTCCGCGCCCTCGGCACGGACGCGGCCCTTGCCGCGCTGCGCGACATCGCCGGGACGCCGGCGTCCGACGGGCTGCACTGGGAGGCGGAGCGGAGGTTCGACGACGCCGCCGACGCGCGCGGCCTCACCCCCGAGCGGCTCGCGGACCGGCTCGTCCCCCGGTTCGGCCTCGACGCGGACGCCTCGGCGACCCTCGACTACGGGCCCCGCCGCTTCCGGGTCCGGTTCGACGAGCGGCTCCAGGCGCGGGTCTTCGACGAGAACGGGACCCTGCGCAAGACCCTGCCGAAGCCCGCCGTCAAGGACGACCCGGACCTCGCGCCGGCCGCGTACCGGACGTTCGGCGAGCTGAAGCGGGGCGTGCGGCGCGTCGCGTCGGACCGGTGCCGCGACCTGGAGCACGCCATGCTGCGCGGGCGGCGGTGGACGCCGGACGAGTTCCGCGACCATCTCACCGGGCACCCGATCGTGGCGCGCATCGTCCGCCGCCTGGTGTGGCTCGCGGAACCCGGTGGCGAGGAACCCGGTGGCCGGGAAACCGGTGGCGGGGAAACCGGTGGTGATCAGGGCGCGGCGACGGCGTTCCGCATCGCCGAGGACGGCACGTTCGCCGACGTCCGCGACGACCCCTTCGTCGCGCCGGGGACGGCCCGCATCCGCGTCGCGCATCCCGCGCACCTGGGGGACGACCTCCCCGCGTGGTGCGAGGTGTTCGCCGACTACGAGGTCCTCCAGCCGTTCCCGCAGCTCGAACGGCCCGCCGCGCACCTCACCGCCGCGGAGCGCGCCGCCGGCCGCCTCGACCGGTACGCGGGCCGCGCGCTCCACGCGGCGGACCTCGGCGCCGGTCTGTGGAGGAAGGGCCGGGTGCACCTCGAACCCGGCGAGGAGCGGTGGCTGTGGTGGGACGCCGGCGCGCGCCGCCGCATCGTCGCCGGGCTGGGCACCGGCCCGTGGCCGCACCCGGGCGACGCCGACGCGACGATGACCGTTCGGTACGTCCGCGCCTCGACGCGCCCCGTGGGACGCGACGACCCCCGCGGCGCGCCCGTCCGGTTCGGCGACCTGGACGCCGCCACCGTCTCCGAGGCCCTCACCAGCCTGCTGCCGCCCCCCTGACCGAACCGGCGGAGGCCGCCCGATTTCCGTTGACCACCGGACGGTGCCAGCATGATCGGCACCCGCGCCGAAGTGTCCGACGCGCTTGCCACACTGGTCGCCACGGCTCGGCCCGCCGATCCCCCCGGAAAGAAGGACATGACTCAGGACCCCCAGGAGCTGCAGCGGCCCCCCGCCGAGGTCCGGTACGCCGCCGAGCTGGAGAAGCTCGCCCAGGACGACACCGGACCCAAGCCGCCGGGATGGGCGCTGAGCCTGACGGCCGCGCGGCGGTTCGTCGTCGGCGACGAGAAGCTCGGCGTCACCCGCAAGTTCGTCGGCGACACCGCGCTGATCGACCGGGCGCTGGTGACGCTGGCGACCAGCCGCGGGCTGATGCTGGTCGGCGAGCCCGGCACCGCGAAGTCGCTGCTGTCGGAACTGATCGCGGCGGCGGTGAGCGGCACCTCCACGCTGACGATCCAGGGCGGCGCCGCCACCACCGAGGACCAGATCAAGTACTCGTGGAACTACGCGCTGCTGGTGTCGGAGGGGCCGTCCGCGCGGTCGCTGGTGCCCGCGCCGCTGCTCACCGGGATGTCCGAGGGCCGCGTGGTGCGGTTCGAGGAGATCACCCGCTGCCCCCTCGAAGTGCAGGACTCGCTGCTGTCCCCGCTGTCCGACCGCGTGATGGCGATCCCGGAGCTGGCCGGCCCGGAGTCGATGGTGTTCGCCCGCGAGGGGTTCAACGTCATCGCCACCGCGAACACCCGGGACCGCGGCGTCAACGAGATGAGCGCCGCGCTGAAGCGCCGGTTCAACTTCGAGACGGTGTTCCCGATCGCCGACTTCGCCGTCGAGCTCGACCTCGTCGAGGCGGAGGCGACGCGGCTGCTGGAGCGCAGCGGCGTCCAGGCGCCGCCGCGCCGGGACGTCCTGGAGGTGCTGGTCACGACGTTCCGCGAGCTGCGGGCGGGCGTCACCGAGGACGGCCGGTCGCTGGACCGGCCGCAGGCGGTGATGAGCACGGCCGAGGCCGTGTCCGTCGCGCACGCCGTCGGGGTGCGGGGCTGGTTCCTGCGCGGGGAGCCGGGCGGCGCCGCCGACATCGTGGAGTGCCTCGCCGGCACCGCCGCCAAGGACGGCGCCGACGACCTCGCCCGGCTGCGCCGCTACCTGGAGCAGCAGGCGCCGCGCCGCGAGGGCGCGCAGTGGAAGGCGCTGCACGACGCCCGGCACCTGCTGCCCGGCTGATGGCGGTCACGTTCGTCG
Source organism: Actinomadura sediminis (assembly GCF_042675525.1). Taxonomy (NCBI): domain Bacteria; kingdom Bacillati; phylum Actinomycetota; class Actinomycetes; order Streptosporangiales; family Thermomonosporaceae; genus Actinomadura; species Actinomadura sediminis. The sequence goes on along the minus strand of NZ_JBHTJA010000205.1, from coordinate 1,794 downwards.
GGGTCCGGCACCACAGCCCCGCCTGCGCCCGCCTCGTCCGCGAGACGATCGAGCGGCTCCGGCCCGCGCACGTCCTCGTCGAGGGGCCCGTCGACTTCACCGGGCGGCTGGACGAGCTGCTGCTCGGCCACGAACCCCCCGTCGCGATCTTCAGCTACCACCGGGACGGCGACCGGGTCGGCCGGTGCTGGACGCCGTTCTGCGGTTACTCGCCCGAGTGGATCGCGCTGCACGCGGGCCGCGCCGCGGGCGCCGACGTCCGGTTCGTCGACCTGCCCGCCTGGCATCCCGCGCTCGCCGACCGCGACAACCGGTACGCCGACGCCGAGAAGCGGTACGCCGAGGCGACCGGGCGGCTGCTGCGCGAGTTCGCCGTCGACAACACCGACGTCCTGTGGGACCACCTGGTCGAGATCGCCGATCCGGACGGGCTCGCCGAACGCCTCGACGCCTACTTCGACCTGGTGCGCGGCGAGGCGGACGCCGGTGCGGACGACGCCGCCCGCGAGGCGTACATGGCGCGGTGGGTCCGCGCCGCCGAGGCCGCGGCGGGCGGCCGTCCCGTCGTCGTCGTGACCGGCGGGTTCCACACCCCGGCCCTGCGCGCCCTCACCGCCGGCCCGGGGCCGGACGGCGGCGCGGACGGCGGCGCGGGCTGGCCGGAGGTCCCCGAACCCCCGGACGGGTCCGAGGGGGGCAGCTTCCTCGTCCCGTACTCGTTCCGGCGGCTGGACGCGTTCACCGGCTACCAGTCGGGCATGCCGTCCCCCGAGTACTACGAGCGTCTCTGGGCGGACGGGCCGGACGGCGCGGCCGCCGCGCTCACCGAGTCCGTCGTGACGCGGCTGCGCGAGCGGCGGCAGCCCGTCTCCACCGCCGACCTCATCGCCGCCCGCACCCTCACCGACGGGCTCACCCGGCTGCGCGGCCACCGCGCGCCCGCCCGCACCGACCTGCTGGACGGCCTCGTCGCCGCGCTCGTCGCCGACGACCTGGACCAGCGGCTGCCGTGGACGTCCCGCGGCCCGCTCGGCCCCGGCGCCCACCCGGCCGTCGTGGAGATGGTCGCGGCGCTCAGCGGCGACCGCGTCGGGCGGCTGCACCCCGACACGCCCGCGCCGCCGCTCGTCCACCACGTCGCGGCGGAACTGGAGCGGCTCGGGCTCGACCAGAGCGGCCCGCTCACGGTGAAGCTCACGCGGCCGCGCGGGCTGGAACGCAGCCGCGCCCTGCACCGGCTGCGCGTCCTGCGGATCCCCGGGTTCGAGCGCGAGTCGGGGCCCGGCAGCGGCGCCGACCAGGTGCTGGACGAACGCTGGCGGATCGCCGCCGCCGACCCGCGCGGCGACCGGGAGGCCGCGCTGATCGAGGCGGGCGCGTACGGGCCGACCCTCGCGGACGCGGCCGCCGCCGTGCTCGACGAGCGCGGCGCCCGCGCCGGCACCGACGTGGCGGGCCTCGCGGACGTGCTGTTCGACGCGGCGCTGTGCGGGTGCGCCGACCAGTCCGGCGGCGTCGCCGCGTCCCTCGCCGCCGGGATCGCCGCCGCGTCGGACGTGCCCGCGCTCGGCGCCGCGCTCGACGTCGTCCTCGGGCTGTGGCGGCACGACCGGGTGCTCGGCACCGCCGGAAGCCCCGCGTTCGGGTCGGTGATCACCGAGTGCACGGACCGGCTGCTGTGGCTGCTCGAGGGGACGCTCGGCGCCCCCGCCCCCGCCGACCACGGCCGGGTGCGGGCCGACGCCGCCGACCGGGACGCGCTGCGCGCCGCGTCCGCGCCGGCGGACGCGGGCG
>NZ_JBHTJA010000204.1:0-4882 GCF_042675525.1 Actinomadura sediminis | reverse complement strand
CAGCACCGCCACGCGGGTCGCGCCGCGCCAGCGGGACGCCACGGCGCCGGCGTCCCCGGCCGACAGCGCCCCGAACACGGCGATCAGCAGGCCGCCGCGCTCGCCGCCGCCCGCGCCCGCCGCGGGCGTCTCCGCGGGCAGCGCGTCGCCCGGGGACCGGCGGACCACGGCCAGCGCGTCCAGCAGCAGCCCCTCGAACGCCCCGTCCGCCGACGCCGCGGGCAGTTCCTCGCCGACGTCCGTCGCGTACCGCAGCCGCATCCCGGTCCGCACCAGGTGGACCCCGATCGACGCCGTCACCGACACCGCCCGCTCGAACGTGCCGCCCGGGCCGTCGCCCCAGTGCGCGGAACGGCGCGTGTCCAGGAACAGCGTCCCGCTGCTCTGCCAGTGCTGCTCCTCGCGCCGCACCATCAGCTCGCCCCGCCGCGCCGTGGACCGCCAGTGCACGCGGCGCAGGTCGTCGCCGTGCCGGTAGTCGCGCGGCGCCACGTCGTCCTCGCCCGCCGCCGCCACCGCCCGGGCGAGGCTGTCGCCCCCGCCGGTCCACGCGCCCGACAGCCGGCCCGGACGCAGCGGCACGACCTCCGGCGTCACGGTGAGGGAGTCGGCCGCGCTGAAGGAACGCACCAGCTCCACCATCCCGAACGGGTCGGCGAGCCGGACCGTCAGCGGACCCACCCGGTACCGGCCCCGCACGTCCGCGCGGACCCGGTACCGCAGCTCGCGCGAGCCCTGCGGCTCGATCCGGTCGATGAGGAACCGCGCCCGGCCGCCCAGCGCGTACGGGATCCGGTCCTCGACCATCAGCAGCCCGCTCGGCAGCCGCGACACGTTCTCCAGCCGCAGATCGATCCGCGACTCACCGCCCACCGGCAGCCGCGCCGGCACCAGCCGCCGCGCGCACGCCAGCCGGTAGCGGGTGCGCGCCACCGCGAGCGTGCACAGCAGCGGCAGCACCAGGACGAGCACCCCGGCGCGCAGCAGGTCCCGCTCGCCGAGCACGAACGCGCACGCGATCGCGGTCGCGCCGGCGGCGACGAACGACCGCCCGCGCGTGGTGAGACCGGCCAGCGCTCTGCGCACCGGTCACCTCCGGGGGGCGGGGACCGGCAGCCGCCGTACCAGGTCGGCGACCACGTGCTCGGACCGCCGCCCGTCCACCTGCGCCTCCGTGGTCGTCAGCATCCGGTGCGCCAGCACGGGGACGGCCAGTTCCTGGACGTCGTCGGGGATCACGTAGTCGCGGTCGTCCAGTGCCGCGTACGCCCGCGCCGCCTTCACCAGCTGCAGGGTGGCGCGCGGGGACGCGCCGAGCCGCAGCTCCGGATGCGACCGGGTCGCGGTGATGAGGTCGATCACGTACTGCCGCACGTCCGGGGAGACCTCGACGCCCCGCACGACCTCGATCAGCTCGCGGACGTCCGCGGCGCGCGCCACCGGGGCCAGCCGGTCCAGCGGGGACGAACGGCCGTGCACGTCCAGCATCTCCAGTTCCGCGGCGGGGTCGGGGTACCCCATCGAGATGCGGGCGGTGAACCGGTCGCGCTGCGCCTCCGGCAGCGGGTAGGTGCCCTCCATCTCCACCGGGTTCTGCGTGGAGATGACCATGAACGGCGGCTCCAGCGCGTACGTGGTGCCGTCGACCGTGACCTGGCGCTCCTCCATGCACTCCAGCAGCGCCGACTGCGTCTTCGGGGACGCGCGGTTGATCTCGTCGCCGACCACGATGTTGGCGAACACCGGGCCCGGCTTGAACTCGAACTCGCGCAGCTCCTGGTTGTAGGCGCTGACCCCGGTGATGTCGCTCGGCAGCAGGTCGGGCGTGAACTGCACGCGCCGGACCGAGCAGTCCACCGACCGGGCGAGGGCTTTGGCGAGCATCGTCTTGCCGACCCCGGGCACGTCCTCGATCAGGAGGTGCCCCTCCGCCAGCAGGACCGTGAGCGCGAGCCGCACCGCCGACGGTTTGCCCTCGATCACCGATTCCACGGCGACCCTGATCCTGCCCGCGACCTTCGCCAGGCGCTCGAGCCCGGGTCCGGCCTCCGCGCGGGCCGGTTCGCCGCGCGCGGCGGAGCGGGGGGACTCGCCGTGCGTTCCTACTGCCACCAAACCTCCTCAGCCGTCCGGCCGCGTGGGTGCCCGGCAGGGCCGGAAGGCCCCGGCAGGGCCCGTCCCCGGAAACGCGGCCCCGCTTGCCGCGGGCGGTGCCGCGCTCCACGCGCCACCCCAACAGACAGTACGTCGTCACGATCGTCGCCGCGATGTTCACGGGGGACGTGAGTCCGGCGTGTGGCGATCTGGACGTGTTCACGGTGAGACGTCCGGGAATCGGGGCCGGCCGCCGCCGCGCGCCCGTCCGGTGCCCGGCGCGCGGGCGGCCCCCTCGGCGCCCCACTCCGCACCACCCACTCTGACCTGCGATTTCTCTGACGATCTTGTCGCGCCGAGGCGGTTTTCGTTGTTGACGGTGGGGAAGAGTGGAGTAGAGTGGGGCGCCGTGGGGGACGGTAGCGTCCCTTGCGGCGCGGGAGGTGGGCCGGTGTTCCTCGGCACCCATTCACCGCGTCTCGACGACAAGGGACGGCTGTTCCTGCCGGCGAAGTATCGCGAGGAGCTGTCGGGGGGATTGGTGATCACGAAGGGCCAGGAACGCTGCCTGTACGTCTTCCCCATGGCGGAGTTCCAGCGCATCACCGAGGCTCTGCGCGCCGCGCCGGTCACCGAGAAGGCGGTACGGGCCTACAGCCGCGTCTTCTTCGCCAGCGCGTCCGATGAGGTCCCCGACAAGCAGGGTCGCATCACCGTCCCGCAGCCGCTGCGCGCTTACGCGGGTCTCTCCAAGGAGTGCACCGTGATCGGGGCGAACACCCGCCTCGAGATCTGGGACGCCAAGGCCTGGGAGACCTACCTCGAGCAGGAGGAGCAGGCCTTCTCCGACGTCTCGGAGGAGGTGTTGCCAGGGATCCTCTGAGGTGAACGACTCGTCGGTCCGACGACCGGCACTGGCCCGCGTTCGGCCAGGTCTCCAGCCGCTCTCCAGCCATCTGGCGCAGCTTCCCCGGTGCCAGGCGGCGACCCCCGCGCAGTCGCGGTGAACTTCCTCCAGGGCAGCGGATGGGGACCTGGCCGGGCGAGGCCGCCGCCGGGGGGCGGACACGGTCCGGATCGGCGATGCTGCACAGAACCGCGAGCGAGTGGCAGCGCATGGGGGGTTTCGACATGGACGTGGGCGACCACGCGGCCGAGGCCGGTCACGTACCGGTCATGCTCGGTCGCGTCCTGGAACTGGCGGCCCCCGCGATCGACGCCGTCCCGCACGACGAGACCCCCGTGCACATCGACGCCACCCTCGGCATGGGCGGCCACGCCGAGGCGATGCTGCGGGCCCACCCGCGGCTGCGCCTCATCGGCCTGGACCGCGACACCACCGCGCTGGAGCGGTCCGCCCGGCGCCTCGCCCCCTTCGGCGACCGCGTCGTCCTCGAGCACGCCGTCTACGACGAGATCCCGCGGGTGCTGCGCCGCCTCGGCGTCCCCGCCGTGCACAGCGTCCTGTTCGACCTCGGCGTCTCCTCCCCGCAGCTCGACGAGGCCGACCGCGGCTTCGCCTACTCCTACGACGCGCCCCTCGACATGCGGATGGACCGCACCCAGCGGCTCACCGCGGCCGACGTCGTCAACGACTACCCGCCCGCCGAGCTCGCGCGCATCCTGCGCGAGTACGGCGAGGAACGGTTCGCCCAGCGCATCGCCGCCGCGATCGTCCGGGAACGCGAACGCGAGCCGCTGGAGACCACGCGGCGCCTCGCCGACCTCGTGCGCACCGCGATCCCGGCCGCGACCCGCCGCACCGGCGGCAACCCGGCCAAGCGCACCTTCCAGGCCTTGCGCATCGAGGTGAACGGCGAGCTCGAGACCTGGCGCCGGGCGCTGCCCGCCGCCCTGGACGCGCTCCCGGTCGGCGGCCGGGTCGTCGTCCTCAGCTACCACTCCCTCGAGGACCGCATCACCAAGCAGGTCCTGGCCGCGCAGACGGCCGACACGACCCCGCCGGGCCTGCCGGTCCCGCTGCCCGAGCACGAGCCGCGATTCCGGCTGCTCACCCGAGGGGCCGAACTGCCCTCCGACGAGGAGACCACCACCAACCCGCGGGCCGGATCGGTGCGGATGCGCGCCGCCGAGCGGGTCCGGGAGGCGACATGACGACCACCAGCAGACGCCCGCCGCGCACGCCGCCCAAGCCGTCCAGGGGGAAGACGGCGGCGAAGAGGGCCCCGGCGAAGAAGCCGCCGAAGGCCCCCGCCGAGACACCGGTCAAGACTTCGGCCAAGGCACCGGCGAAGGCACCCGTCAAGGCGGCCAAGGCCGCGGTCGAGACGCGGACCCGGCCGGCGGTCAAGCCGGCAGCCGAGCGGACGTCCAGGGCCGGGGCCGCGCCCGGGCGGGCCGGGCAGTCGCCGCCGCGCACGCCGTTCATCCTGCTCATCGTCGGGCTGCTCGGCGGCGCCCTGGTCAGCCTGCTGCTGCTCAACACCGTCCTCGCCAAGGACGCCTTCACCATCACCCGGCTGCAGCAGAGCAACGAACGCCTCGAGGAACGGCAGCAGGAACTCGAACTGCAGAACGCGCAGGAGCGGTCGCCGGAGAAGATCGCGGAACGCGCCGAGAGCCTCGGCATGAAGCAGTACAAGACCCCGGTGTTCTTCGATGCCGACACCGGCCGCCCCAGCGGCCACGAGATCCGGCCCGTGCCGCACGCGGACGCCGCGGCGGCCGGCGCCGCCAGCGTCATCGGCGTGCCGGGCACGGTCGTCCCCGGCGACGGGGCCGCGCGGTGACCCAGCGGCCGGGACGCGGCGCCGCCGGGCCGCCGCCC